>WRKA01000055.1 GCA_009778265.1 Methanomassiliicoccaceae archaeon
TCCGTCCATAACGGAAGCCCGAGATATACCCACTTTGCATGATCCGCATTGACTTCCGTCCTTCGGTCGGATATACTGGAAGATTTTTCCGAAAGCATTGGAAACGATTTTTATATACCTCTTCGGAATAAGGATTGTGATGAACGACGATCTGCCGCTTGAGATTGTGAAAGGGTTAACGGGAGTACACCACGCCTTCTATTTGGATGACGCTATTTTGAACGAACTTAAGGAAGAAGAGGCCAAAGTGAAAGGGACGATGAACATCGGTGTGGTCAACGAAGGATTCAATGAGGCGCTGAAACGTGAGAAAGTGATATGCATAATCAAAGATTTCAGATTCAGACCTCCGCCCGCTCCGACCGTGATACTCAGAGGGAACGACGGTTCCGTGATGGGTGAAGAGGTGTTCCCGCATACGCTGCATGAGTACAAGGGACGCGAAGACCTCATCTGGATGGGTGAGGAATTCGTTGTGTTCCCCGAAGTGCAGGCACACGGCGGAGAAACGTTCGTGATGCCTCCGATAGCGTTCCCGGAACTGAACGACGGTAACGGCTGCGTCGACGTGATATCATGCAGCCCCGCGCCCACGTCCGATCTTAAGATAAAAACATATTACGGATACAAGGACGATCCCAAACTGGCCACGATACTTGTTGCTTTCGATAAGCTTTGATGCCGGAATACCTGAACCGAGGTTTGAGATACTCTCCGACAGACGTTCAGACCGGCAGTTGTCAGAAGTAATGTTCCGAGTGTTGCGGTCACAGACGGCCTTAAACCTTTGGAGATCGAGATATGTGAACTGATAAGGGAGAAAAGCCGTATATCATATGTTGATATGGCCGAGCGTTCGAGTGTCAGCGATGCCACGGTAAAAAGGACCATCGGATCACTTGTTGAAAAAGGAGTCATGATCAGGATCGGAGCGAAGAGAGGGAGGGAGGGAGGGGGTTCGCGGAAATTCCTCGATCCTCTTTAAGTATGAGGGTCTGTGCCGCGGACTGTGAAGTGACCGTAAAGTGACCGCATATGAAATAAAACCGAAATTCTGTGCATGCAGTTAATTTCTGATCCGTTTTACGGGCTGTTTTTTCATTACCGGCCGTCCCGGAAGGACAGCGGTTGATCTTTCGTCCCTTTTCTGATCTGAGAAGAACAACAGACCGTGAACATGCCGGTCGTTCTTTCGAAACGTCTTGGCAACGGTCATCGGAACAGGTCGGAATGTGTCCCGGTACGTGCTATGTATATTCTTTTTCTTTCCGTGTCCACCGAATATATCAGCAACCAATCCGGCCCGACGTGACATTCCATGTATCCGTCGTATTTTCCATACAGCGGATGCGCTCTGTATTTCGGGTCCAGCGGCACCTCATTCTCAAGATCGCATATCACGGACTCCAGTTTTCGGGTGTCCAGACCTCTTTTCTCACACCTTTTCAGATCCTCGAGGGATCTGGACGAATAAACGGCAACGAACATCTCATCTCTTCCCGAAAACTTCCTCTCTGGACATCGTCCGTTCCGGGATATCGCCTCTTCTCATGGCCTCGAGCTCTTCGATCGCCGCCGTCGTCTCGGCGTTCGGCTTTCGCAACCCTATCTCGAAGGGGATCGTGTCATCAATAAGGCAGCGGCGAAGAAAGATGTTGATAGCTGTGGTCATGTTCAAACCGAGTTCGGAAAAAAGGATCTCCGCATCTTTTTTTATCTCCTTGTCTAATCGTATGCTTATGTTCACCGTACCGGATCCGATCTTTTCAGCCATGATCGAGCGATTGTGTTTGAGATATAAAAATTGTGCTGTGTACATGCATTGCACATACAATGCATTATTTTATAATACGAATTGCCGATACCGAGAAGATATCGATGCTTATTCGATGCGATCATTCCAAGATGGTCATCCTTTCCTTTACGCCGTCGATCTGCTCGCTCAGATGTATCATCTCGGCGGACGATAGTATAATGTCCGTGGGTATCTCCGCGTTTATCTTAGCAAAGAATCCCTTTTTCAATCCCATCGCCTCTATCGCCTGTTTATCTAAACGGATGACCATCGACATCACTTTCCAGTTGTCCGTATCTATCATTATCGTGACCACGCTGCCGACGAGCATATTGTCTTTTGTCACCACCTTCGCATTTATCAGCGGCGACAGGGAGGCGATATTGTCATTGTCGGGGACCAAAGAATCTTTTAACCTTTCTATGGTCTGAGAAAGAAGCATAACATCGTTCATCACGAATTTTTCGGGAAGTATCATAACGTTCGCCTTTCCGAATCCGGCGGCCAGTTTGTTCGACGATCTCTTTGATCTGATGCGCAGACCGGCGACGTTCCATTCGAACGGATCGTATCGTATATCGACGACCTCGCCGACCTCGTATGCGTCCGACGATATCACCTGAATGTCCTTGAATGCTTCCAGCGGTACTTCCATAAACACCGATAAGAAAAACAAACGTAAAAGAATTTCTAAAGGGCCTCCTCGCATATTACCGTAATGGAAAATTAAAATGAGTTGATCATACAAGTTTTCATTTGTCCGAGCAAACGTCAGGCAAACGGAATAGTTTCGATTTTCGAAAAAATGATTGTGTTTTTTGTAATATTCATATTAATATATCTGAAAATTTTGAATTATTTGCGAAAATCGCAACAATATTTCTGATGAAGCAAACGTCAGGCAAACGTTCTCAGCCCCATTCCGGAATATAGAACTTCTTAGTCGGATCGTTTCCGGTGTCAACTGGTTTTATCAACTTAGCATTTACCGAATCTCTGATAAGGCGGGATATCGGTGCCGCCTGAGTTTCGGCAAGGCCGAATCTTTCACGGAGCGAGGCATTACTCATTTTGTTTCCCATCGCATATGAAAGACATGCGTGCTGATAGCATGCCCTCATTTTTTCACCACGACCCATCTCGGAGAATTTTTTGAATTTATAGAGCGTTACAACGATGGCATCAGAAATTATCAGAATATCCGGTGCGGGTATCAGAATTTCTAAAGGATTTCCCTGCACGGTCACGCGCAGGGAAATGAAATTAAGAAGTTTAACCTCCGCCCGAAGGCATGAACATATCGATGTTCACTTCCTCCGCCGTCTCTTCGAACTCTTTGACGGACCGCATTTTTGATTCGCGGTCCCTCTCCCGTTCTTTATAGGATTCCGCCTTGTACTCGCTTTCATCCGCCGGGATCAGGAAACTTACGTCGTAGTAGAGTTTGGTGAAGTCGAGCAGCGCCCATATCTTACCGTCCCTTTCTCTTACGTCCGTTACCTTACCGACGGTGGATGTCGGAAGATACTTGCAGATATCCCCTATTTTCACGGTATTACACCTTTATGACAGCGGTTCTCTCACCGGCCGGCTTGAACTCTCTGAGTCCGCCTCTTCCGATGTCCTTCGTTATGTTGGCGAAGT
>WRKA01000056.1 GCA_009778265.1 Methanomassiliicoccaceae archaeon
TCCTCTCTGACGTATGCGACATCGCTGCCGATTATAACGGATTGAATGTATTTAATTGGCTTATTTAAAAAATATACGCATTCTGGCATATTTGAATAACATCGATCTGTGCGAATGCGGGAACGAGTTTTTTGAAATGCGTTCAAGTACTGTCATATCTCGTTGTCCTCGTCCGTCCCCAGCAGCTGATCTTCAAGACGGTACTGCTCGTAGACCTCTCTTCCGAGAAGCGTGATCGCTTTCTTCGGACAGTTGTTGATGCATCTGTAGCACATGGTGCACCTGCCTTCCGGTATCACCTTTTCATCCGACGTCGAGAGATTGCGCATCGGGCACAGACCGATGCATTTGCCGCACCCGATGCACCGTTCGTCATCTATCTTCAGTTTATTCGAATACGTCCTTGTCTTGTTGCCGGTCCATAACCGCTGTAACAGCATACCTGCCGCGTGATGTACCGGCGACATACCGTCCTGCGGCGGACTTCCGTTCTTCAGCGCTTCGACGGCCTCGACTATCTTGCTCTCCGCCTTCCCGATACGCTGCCTGTTCTCCGCCGGTGTCTTCACGGCCTTGAGATCGCTGACGCAGTCCGGCATCGTTAAGTGAAGGCCTCCCGTCACAACGGCCCCGTATTCGCTCAGTATCTTGGCGCCGCATCCGGCGCCGTCGCCGCTGAATATCCTCATCGTACAGATCACGAAGACATTCTTACCGCTGAAATACGATCTGTTACGCGTTATAAAATCCCGTACCATCTTCGGAACATTCCCGAAATGTATAGGATATCCGAGAACTATTTCGGCCGCATCCTGCAGCAGACCGATTATCTCCTGGTCCTCGATGGATACCGCCGGCGACCCGTCGTACCTTTCCATGAATCTCTCAACGCAATACTTTGTGTTCCCGTTACCGCTGAAATATATCCCCAGCATGTTCATACCTTCCTTTTTTATCATTTCTTTTTTCTTAGATCTTGATCACGGATCCGACAGCAGGAAATCTATTGCGTTGATCCTTTTGACACCGTTCAGAGAATCGAACGGGCCCTTGTCCATTGTGATGAGAGCTTTTTCATAATGATCCGGGATCATGTCGAGAGGCTTGTATTCCCGTTCCAAGGTCTCCGGTCTGCCGGTAACGGTCCATGCCACCTGATAGTATCTTATCTCGCTCTCGTTACGTGCTATGAACTCTACCTCCATACTGCCTATTTTACCTATGTCCACTTTGTATCCTCTGCGCAGAAGTTCGAAATAGATCATGTTCTCCAAAGCATGGGTCGCTTCGATCTGCCGATGGCCCATCACATGATTCCTCAGTCCGAGGTCCGTGACATAATATTTGTTCAGGGTCTTCAGATACTCCTTCCCTTTGATATCATAACGGACCGCTTTCGACAGTATGTACGCTTTGCAAAGCATCTCCAGATAATTATCTATCGTCTCATTGGTCACTTTGCGGCCTTCGTTCCTCATCGCTTTGGATATGGATGAGGGAGACACGATGCGGCCCGTGCTTGAGAACATGAAATATATCAGTTTTTCAACGAATGCGGGATCTTTGATATTATTACGCTGAATTATATCTTTGAATATCACGGTGTTGTATATCCCGTCGAGGTACGTACCTATGTTCTTTTCTTTCTTTTCATCGATCAGGAACGGGAATCCTCCGTATCTCATGTAATCATAAAAGCGGTCCTCGGCCGATATTCCGGGGGACTGGGCGCTCATGTACTCTTTGAAAGAGAACGGAAACATCGTTATCTCTGTGTGCCTCCCGGACAGCAGCGCGGAGAGTTCGCTTGACAGCATGTATGCGTTGGAACCGGTGAGATAGATATCCGTATCGAAATCTGCCATGATACTGTTCACGGAACTTTCAAAATCTTTCACTGACTGTATCTCGTCCAGGAACAGATATGTTCTGCCGTTCCGCGAAATGATGTTCTTGATATGATCATACAGTTCCTTGCCGTTCCTGATGTTTTCGAACTCCGCCGATTCGAAATTCATGAGAATGATCTGTTCTTCTTTGACGCCTTGCTCTTTCAGATATTCCGCGAACATCTCGAGCAGCGTTGATTTCCCGGAACGCCGGATCCCGGTGATCACTTTGATAACATCTTTATCTTTAAGATCGATCAGCTGCTGCATATACAGCGGCCTCGGGATGTTATCCTTTTTTACGCTCATGAGCTACCCCTCCGATCTTATTCCTATAACGGCGGCCATATAAATAAATTTTACGTGTATAACCGTAAAAATTTTAAAAACAGAAAGTTTTACGGCTACGACCACGGATATTATTTCAGATCTCTGAACGCAGAGCGTTCAGCATCTCCGTCACTTCGGTATCGCTCATACCTATCGTCGGGAAATATACCGGAACGGGATACGCGGAAACGTCGACGTCCTTTAATTTATCCGCGGATGTTCCCAGCACGTTCCCCGATATGTCCTTGCGGTAACGTTCCCTTTCGTTCTCTTCAACAACTTTTAACATAGGGTCGTACGCTCTCAGAAGTGATATGTCATGCGTTCCGTGGACTATCACCCGGCACCCTCTTTTCATCATCAGCCACGCGGAAAGAAGGCCGCGGTCGTCGTTCACTTCCGCGACGACCCGTCCCTGACTCCCTAACGGAAGGCCGGCGTGCGCTCTTATGTAGGAATCGAAAATGAATGTTTTGTTGTTCCTCACCTCTATGAAAAAGGTCACGTCCGGTGTTGTAAGGTCCACTTTCACACCTTTGTTCACAAGGAATATAGCCGCTCCGGCCTCCTTTCCCAGATCCATGCTTGTGTATGTGTGCGTTCCCTCCCTTCTCGCGCGCACCGCGAAGCTTTGTCCCTCGAATAACCTCGACCTTGAATAATCGGCCGCCACCTCGCATATCTCGTCCATGTCGGAACTGCATGTTTCCGTAACTGAGATCGACGCAACGCCGAACACCCTTTTTATTGAGCGCACCGCTGCGTCCGTGTTCTCCGCGGTCACATAAAATCTGGATTCGTCATATGTGACCAACGCTTCCACTCCGTCGTTCGTGAGCATTCCCATAAGGTTGTCGCGAAGCTGCATCTCGAATCTTTTTCTCACCGGTCTGCTTTTCAGACCGATCTCCGAATACCGTACCAGTATCACGCTCACGTGCATGAATAAAAATAGGAAGTAGTTAACCCTTTTCGAACGATACCGTTATTATTTCTGTTGTTATTGATGTTAAACATGGACCCGGCACTTATACTCGGCCTTATCCTGCTGTCGGTGATCGCCGGGCTTATCGGTTCTCTGTTCGGATTGGGGGGCGGCATCATCGTTGTCCCCGTCCTTACCGTACTGTATGATCTGCCGGCACACGAGGCGGTCGCGATAAGTTTGGTAACGATCACCGCCATATCGTCCGCCAGCGCCTCGGCGCTGGTCAGGGACAGGATCGC
>WRKA01000057.1 GCA_009778265.1 Methanomassiliicoccaceae archaeon
GGTTCCTGGAGGACTGATATGGATCGGATGGACTATCTGGACAATATGGAAACGACATCCCCGCACATAATGGAAAAGGTCCTGGACCTGACCGGTCTGTACGATCCGAAAAAGTATGATCGCGAGGACGTGATAACGGCGGTCCGTAAGGACCGCCCGAACGTCGACGATTATGGTGCTCTGCTGTCCGAGGCGGCGGAAGAACATCTTGAGATGATGGCGGTAAGGGCCAGAAAGGAGACCAGAGAACATTTCGGAAATTCCGTAAGCATCTTTACGCCGTTATACATATCGAATTATTGCGAGAACCACTGCACGTACTGCGGTTTTAATGTTAAGAACAAAATAGAAAGAGGGAAGCTTTCCTTAGAGGATGCTGAAAAAGAGATGAGGGCGATCTCCGGGACCGGACTGGAAGAGATCCTCATACTCACTGGAGAATCGAGGTCCGCGTCATCCGTCGGATATATCGGCGACGTCGTAAGACTCGCTAAAAGATATTTCTCCACCATCGGCATCGAGATATATCCGCTGAATACCGACGAATACCGTTATATGAACGAATGCGGCGCGGACTTCGTCAGCGTCTATCAGGAGACGTACGATCCCGATCAGTACGAAAGATATCATCTGAGCGGACCTAAGCGTTCTTATCCGTACCGTTTCAATTCCCATGAGAGAGCGCTGAAAGGAGGGATGAGAGGTGTGGGTTTCGGATCGCTGCTCGGCCTCGGGGATTTCCGGAAGGATGCCTTTTCCACCGGCATACATGCGTATATGATACAGCAGAAGTATCCTCACGCGGAGATATCGTTCTCCGTTCCCAGGATACGGTCGTACATGAACATGGATTTCGATATCGCACACAACGTACGTGAAAGGCAGCTTATGCAGGTACTGCTTGCGTACAGGATATTCATGCCGTTCGCGTCGATAACCATATCGTCAAGGGAAAGAGCGGGGTTCAGGGACAACATCATAGGATTGGCTGCCAACCGTATCTCGGCCGGCGTGAAAGTGGGCGTCGGCGGTCACGGGTCGGACAAGAAAGGGGACGAACAGTTCGATGTCTCCGATCCCAGGGATGTTGCTGAGGTGCATGCGATGATAAAAGAAAGAGGGCTTCAGCCTGTCTATACGGATTACATAAGGATGATCTGATGACCGCATTACCGGAGGATCTGAGATGAAAGTATTCGACCCGACGCTGTATCTTGTCACCGACCGCGGAGGAATGAGCGAAAAAGAATTTCTTGACACGGTGAAGAAAGCATGCGACGGCGGAATAACGATGATACAGCTGCGTGAGAAAGAGATGGACGGAATGGAATATCTCCGCCTTGCGCTGAAGGTGAGGGAGATCGCCGACGGATACCGCATACCTCTGATAATAGACGACCGGATCGACATCGCCCTCGCTTCCGGCGCCGCCGGCGTTCATCTCGGCCAAACGGATATCCCGGTATGTGTCGCGCGCGGCCTTATGGGTTGTGATAAAATAATAGGCGCGTCCGCGAAAACGAAGGAACAGGCGCTCAGGGCGGAGGATGAGGGCGCCGATTACCTGGGGGTGGGCGCCATATTCCCGACCTCCACTAAAGTTATCACAAGAATAACTGAGGTCTCCGCGCTGAACGAGATCGCATCCGCGGTAAAGATACCGGTGGTCGCGATAGGCGGTCTGAATTCCGCCAATATCGATGTGCTGTACCGCAGCAGAGCGGACGGTATCGCCGTCGTTTCCGCGATAATGAGGAGCGCCGACCCGCGAGGCACCGCGCAGGCGCTGAAAGAGCAGGTGCTGAATAATTTCGCGTCGAAGGCGGGCGGACGATGATACGGAACGAACAGATACTGTTCATCGACGGCAGACCGCTGACGCTGTCCGCCGATCCCGGAAAGAAGGTTTACGGGGAACGCCTTGTCGGCATATCCGGAAAGGAGTACAGGGAATGGTCCCCGAACAGGAGCAAACTGTCCGCATATCTTTGTCTCGGCGGATCGTTCTTTCCTTTTTTTAATGATACGGACGTCCTTTACCTGGGCGCCGCCAGCGGGACCACCGCCAGCCACGTCTCCGATATCGTTCCCTCGGGAAAGGTGTACTGCGTGGAATTCTCCCCGAGAACATTCCGCGATCTCATAGGAACGTGCGGATCCAGAAAGAACATGATCCCCATACTCGGCGATGCCGCATCCCCCGAGGGATACCGTTTCGCGGTCGATAACGTTGATGTGGTCTACCAGGATGTGGCGCAGAAAGGGCAGGCCGACATCCTTGCCGACAATATGGAATGTTTTTCCGCGAGGTACGGTATGGTGTCGATCAAAGCGCGCTCCGAGGATGTGACCGCTTCGCCCGAGAAGATATTCGAAAAGGCGTGCGGACGTCTCGAAGAAAGAGGGATGAGGGTGATCTGTTCGACATCCTTAGAAAAATATGAGAAGGCGCACTCGATGATAGCGGTGGAGAGGACCGTATGAGCACGGTGTACACGGTCGCATTTTCGGGCGGCAGATTCCTGATGGTCTACAACCCGGCGCGGAAAGGATGGGAGATGCCCGGCGGGCACATCGAGAACGGCGAGAACGCCGAGGAGGCGGCCGGGCGCGAATTTCTTGAGGAATCGGGATACGGGATCCGTATTGTTTCTGTGAAAGAGATGCACGGCTGTTACGTATGCGCCGCCGTTCTTAACGAAAAGATAAGGGAGGGGGAGTTCATTAACTCGCTGTTCTCCGAACTTCCGGACGAACTTGCGTTCGAACGTTCCGAATATGACGATGTCATAGACTGGGCGCATTCGGAAATGATCAGGAAGGAAAATGTTCTTACCGGTTCTTGACCGCCACTTTCTTGATGTGCACTATCGACACCGTATACAGTATCAGGCCGAACAGGACGGCGAACCACGCACCGATGTATTTCTCATCGAAGAGCCCGTTACCGTTCATGTAGTTGTACATCCAGAAGTGTATCCCGAGCAGCAGCGCCATGAGCGCAAAGAACGCGACGAACCAGAACTGTCTCTCTTTGTCCAGCGATACCGCCCTCCGTTTGCTGAAAAATCCTACCAGCATGATCAATGCTATGAAGAATATAACGAATATGATCAGCGGTACGAAATCTGTGAAGCTTCCGACGATGTTCCATCCGTCCACTTCCAACAGATCCCAGAACATCCCGATGCCCCCGTTGTATATGGTCCAGGGCAGGATCAGCGTGAGCATTCCGAGCAACGAGACCAATATCCCGGTCTTCTGCAACTGTCTTTTGTTCATTAACGAACCTCGGTCTGTGAACACATGTGTAAATATTTAAGACCATCTTGCCTGCGTAACCCCTCTTTATACGTGAGCGCGGCTAATCAAGCTTTTATAGTTGTACCTTTTAACCGCAGAAAGCCTCGCCGCCAATTAGATGATTCGGAGGATCAATAATGGCAAGAATGCACGCAAGAAGAAAAGGAAGATCGTGTTC
>WRKA01000058.1 GCA_009778265.1 Methanomassiliicoccaceae archaeon
GGTCGAGAAAGCGTTGAGACCTCCGTACGTACACGTATGGGAATCGGCGCCGACGATCAGTCTCCCGGGGGCCGCGAATCCCTCGTCCACCATCAGCTGGTGACAGACCCCTCCTTTGCCGACCTCGAAATAATTCTTTATATTATGGCGGTGAGCGAACTCCCTCATCTCTTTTGCCTGCTGTGCGGAAGCGACATCCTTGTTCGGGATGTAGTGGTCGGGGATCAGAACGATCATGTCCCTTTTCGCTTCCGTGTTCAGCTGATCGAACTCCCTGAATGCTATCGGTCCGGTGACGTCGTTCACCATCACGTAATCCACATCCGCTTCGACGATGTGACCTGCGTAAGCATCCTTTCCCGATCTTGAGGAAAGTATCTTCTCCGCGATTGTTTTTCCGGCGCTCATGTTCTCGTGCTCCTCAACTTCTCTCACCCCTAATATAATCCCGATTTATAGCTTCCATCGTGGCGTCGACGCTCGTCGCCACGATATCGAGGCCTACGGCCTTGCCTACCGATAACCTTCTGTCGTCGTACGCTCCTTTTATCACGACGGTCGCCTCGCACAGCGAATCGCTTCCTCCGGTTATTGCGGAAAGTTTGTACTCTTCCAGCGTTATCTTCTCGTTCACGGCGCAGCGTATCGCGTTTATCGACGCGTCGACCGGCCCGATCCCTATGCTGGAACTCGTTCTCTTCTTTCCGTCCACCTCTACGGTGACCGTTGCCGTTGCCGTGACACCTTTTCCGGTGAACACGGCGAATTCCTTCAGTTTTATCGGGTCCTCCTCGCCCCTGCTCCACAGTATGTGATCCGTAATCGCGATAAGTTCGGCATCGTCTATCTCCTTACCGCCGACGGACACTTCCTTTATCTTTGCCAGCAGTTCGTTCATCCTCTCATCCGGGAACTCTACTTTCAGCACATTCAGCCTGTCCCTTACCGAATGGGCGCCGGAATGTTTTCCCAGAATGATGTGACGGTCCATACCCACAAGTTCCGGACGGAACGCTTCGTATGTCGCCGCGTTGTTCAGAACGCCGTGCACGTGTATCCCGGACTCGTGGGCGAACGCATTCCTTCCGACTATCGGCTTATTGTACGGTATGGGATATCCGGTGATGCGCGACACCATCTTTGAAACGGCGCCGATCCTCTCCATATTCACCGTTTCGACGCCGAAGTTCGCATACAGTCCTAATGCTATCTCTTCCAGCGCCGCATTGCCGGTGCGTTCTCCGAGTCCGTTCACGCATACATGTACCATCTCGGCACCGGCGGCGACCGCCGCCAGCGAATTTGCGACGGCCAGTCCCATATCGTTGTGACAGTGTACCGAGATCGGAACTTTCGTTACTTTCGCGAGCTCTTCGATAAGGTACGTCATCGCCGACGGATATATCACTCCTACCGTGTCTGGAACATTTATCACCGACGCGCCGGCGTCCTGCGCAGCTATGTGCATCTCCTTCAGGAAATCCAGTTCCGTCCTTGTCGCATCCTCGCACGAGAACTGCACCGTGAGACCGTGGGATCTCGCATATTCTATCGCGTCAACGGCTTTAGCCTTCACTTCCTCCCGCGACATCTTCAGTTTATATTTCAGATGAATGTCCGATGTTGCGAGGAATGTGTGCACGTAATCGACATCACAATCGATAACGGAATCGATATCCCCCTTCACAGATCTGGCGAGACTGCATACCTTCGACGGTAAGTTCAGTTCCTTTATCTTCCTGATCGTCTCTTTCTCGGAATCTCCCGATGCCGCGAAGCCCGCTTCAATAACGTCAACACCGAGGTCGCTGAGAGCCGACGCTATCCTTATCTTGTCGTCCATGCTCAGGGCGATGCCGGGAGCCTGTTCGCCGTCCCTCAGTGTCGTATCAAAGATCGATACGCCACGTACCTCTTTACCTAGAAGCGCGAGACGGTTGTAATGGCTGTCGTATATCATCTCTTCCCGTCGCTTCATAGCGTTCCCACTGGTTTGTTGCGTTTTCATAGAACTCACCACAAACCGCCAGTTCCCACTGTACCCGATCAAATAAGCAAACGAAGCTCGGATATCAGTGTGCAGATCATTTATTGCGACCTCTGACGGTTAGATTAGGCAGAATCAAATCAATATTTATATGTTGCCACACGGCGGCTGCGACCGATACATGCACAGAGATCAGGACCGCTGACGGAAATTATAAAAAAGGGTAAGGTGGGAGAAGGGTTCTTTCCTTCTCCCTTGATCTGTTCTTCTCGCGCTTTCCGAGATCACTGCTTCCTGATGAACACGAAGTACGTGATTATGCATATCACTATCACAGCTATCGCCGCGACGGCCAATAATACATTGTTGTCCGGCGACGATCCGCCGTCGCCGTCATCGGACGGCTCCGCGTCGATCGTCAGCGTGTATGATACTGTACCAGTGTCGAACTCGAGATCCACCTGGTGGTCCCCTTCGCCCAGCGTCTCCAGGAACTCCGGCAGGAGCGTGACTATCGTGCTTCCAGATACGGCCGTGAAATCGGTGCCTTCAACAAGCTCTGTACCGTCCACGCTTACTCCGTTGAAGTTTGCGTAATCAGCGCTCAGCACAGTGATCACAAGACCTCCCGACGAGCCCTTTTCCCAGGTACCGGATTCCTCCGAGAGTTCGAAGTCCCATACCGCGTACAGTGTTAAAGGCTCACCGGGCATCGTTACCGTTGCGCCCGCTTCATATTCAACACTTCCGGATGCGCTCGTTGACCATCCCATGAACACCTTGTCCGGGGGAGCTACAACATCGCCGGGCATCGCTGCCGCCGCGAATGTGGCACCTTCCGCCTTGTCGGTCTCCTCGGGTGCGTCACCTACTGTGCCGCCGTTGAGATCGTATGTTACCGCGTACTTCGGAATCTCTGTTGCCGCAACGGAGATCGTTACGTCATCGTCGATCCCGGTGATCGTGTAAACGCCGCCGACCGTCGTTGCGGTCTGCTCTGCGCCGGTGCCGATGACATACGTTACCGCCACATTGTAACCGTCGGCCGGTGTGACGATGAACTTGAACTCTCCGTTCACAGCTTCCATGGCTTCAAAGCCTTCGGCCGCCTCTATCGTGTAGTTCACCGGCGATGCGGGGAACGTCACATTGTAAACGACCGGTATCAGTTCGGTGTTCACGATGAGTGTCACGTTGGCCGTGATGTCCTCTATCGTGTAGACGCCCGCGACCGCCGTGAGCGTATCGACCGGGTCCTCACCCATCTTATACTGTACCGAGACAAGCTGGTAGAGTGGGTCGATTATCGCAACGGTGAACGACACGTCCGATCCGCTGACGATGCCGGTGAAGAAGTTGTCCTCTTCCGGCTCCACCGAGTATATTGTGCTCGCATCGCATGATAATGTATATGTGGTCGGTGTCACCGGTTCGTCCCAGACCGCGTACAGTGTTAAAGGTTCTGCGGGCATCGTTACCGTTGCACCCGCGGCGTATTCGACACTTC
>WRKA01000059.1 GCA_009778265.1 Methanomassiliicoccaceae archaeon
TCATTCCCGGTACGGGATGACGGGAGGTCATCGCTGTGGATATCGTTTCCTTTGTTTCGAGGTCTATCGCCTGGCATCTCAGTCCGCTTGTTCCTATGTCCAATGCTATTCCGTAACTCATTGTATCGCCGTCCTGTCCGCGACCACGTCGGCCGCTGAAAAATCGAACAATGAAAGACCAACGCTCGCCACCGCCATCACGGCGACGCCGAGACTGAGGACATCGTGTATGATGACCTTCGCTCGTCTTTCTCCCTCTTCATCGAACGCATACGGGACGCCGGGCGAGGATATCACGGCATCCTGTGATATAAGGTCACCGGGTATCGTGCCCGGAGATGCGTTAAGTATCAGCCTGTTGCTCCTGATCGCTTCATCAACTTCGGATATTGCCCTCACTCCTTCGAATCTTGATTCCAGCATCCTCGCCCTTTCCGGTATTATATCCGTAACTTCCACTAAAGCCCCTTCGTTCCTGAGCATCTTCACAGCTTCGCGTCCTACTCTGCCGGCTCCGATCACCAGGACCCTTTTGCCTTCCAGTCCGCCTTCCTCCGCCAATCCCAGCGCGGTCACGTATCCTCTGGCGGTGGACCATATGTTATCCGAGAACGATCTGGTCTTTGTGTTCAGCGCGATGAAACGTTCGTCGTCCGCCATGAATATGATATCGGCGGATGAAGAGAACGCTTCCGATATGCCGGTAACGTCACATGCCTCCGTGACAAAGGACCGCATCCCCAGCGCTCCGACGGCCACGGCCACGGATCTCGAGAAACCGCCGATTATCCCCTCGCCCGAGGTCACCGGAACGATGGCGACGGAATAACTGCCGAAGTCTATGTCCCCCGCATTCACTCCGATCGAGCGGCAGGCGAAGTTCCTCATGTCCATCTTTATCTTCTTTTCCAGTTCCTCGTTGAGATGTGCTATACCGGACGGTACGTTCTCTATTATCTTTGCTGTCAGTCTTGTCATCAGATCACTTCCGGCGGCCTGTCCGCGAATTCCTTCAGTCCGCATTCGTTCATTATCGTCCCGATGCATCGGGAACGTTTCTTTTCCACTTCTTCTTCATCCGCGGCGCCGTTTATCATGGTGCATCTCCATTCCTTTGCGCCTTCTCTGTAATCGGTGATCATCTCATCCGAGCCGAACAGTCCTTTTATTATCCTCGGACATCGGACCTTGGCGAATTCCTTTTCCCCGCATGTCGCCATCTTTCCGTCCTTTATAACAAAATGCTCATACGACGACGCTCCCGATCTTCTTACGATCGTCCGGGACGGGTCCGCGAGCTCCCGTAACAGGTTTATTCCGGTGGCCGCCAATACGGCCGCCGGCGTCTGGCTCGGGATACGCGCATCTATCTCCAGCACTCTCAGACCCCTTTCCGTGTCGATCGCCTCCACATCCATCAGACCGTTCAGACACATTCTTTCCGCCGTCCTTACCGCTATGGACCCGAACTCCTCCTCTCTTTCTTCAGATAATATATCCGGAGCGCATCTCACCCTTTTGCAGTCATAATTCTCGCTCAGCAGAATTTCCGTCGTAACGTAAGATGACGCGCGGCCGGCGCGGCCTATCACCTCTACCGAGACACTCTTTCCCGATACGAACTCCTGGATCACCGGTTCGTCCCCTAAGAGTTCTATTGCCGCGAGACCGTCGGCCACATCTTTTTCGCTGTATGCCACTTTGACGCCAACGCTTCCGCTCTGCGACGAGGGTTTCACTATCACCGGATATCCGCATTCCCCCCATTTCCCGGGTATCGGTATCCCGATACTTTCCATAAGATCGTTCGACGCCGCTTTCGACGACGATATCCTGTAAGCGCCGAGATCGAAAAGCAGCGGTATACCGGAGGACGAAAGCATCTCATCCAGTCTGGTAAGCAGTTCCAGTTCTTCGCACGCCGGAAGCACCGCGTCGCAGTCCTCGAATATACGCATCGCCTCCTTCCCGTGTGTGAGCGGATCGATGACCGCATATTCGTCCGCTAGCGATAACGCGGGCGCGTCGTTCCTTTTGTCGATCACGAACGTCTCATAACCGGCTTTCTTTGCCAGATACACAGCTTCCGTGCCCTGCAGCGCCCCGCCCACTATCGCGATCCTCATGCCGCCCCCTCCTTTCCCATCTTTCTCAGAAGGCCTTCGTATTCTGTGTTCGAGCCCATCCTGCATCCTTCCTTCTCCAGAACGTCCGTGACATGGTCTATCGACCTCAGACCGCTGTCTATGTCCAATTCTTTCTGGGCGACGCCGGCGAGGTGCATATGCGGCGGAACTATCGAGGTCACTATGTTCGCTCCCGCCCTTATTCTTGGGATGAGGCCCTCTATCCCTTCCACGTCGAGACTCGCAGGTATGAGTCTGCGGGGATGCGCAAGTCTCATGACCGCCATCACCTTCAGTTCATCTTCCCTCCCTTTACGCAGCGACTCGGACATCGGCGTCCCCTGCTGCGGGACGAACGTCATCACGCGCACCTGCTCGCATCCCTGCCTGCCCATCTGGATTATCGAATCCGCGACGTCTGTACGGGTCTCTCCGATACCCACCATTATACCGTCCTCGGTCAGCATTCCGTTCTTTTTCGCCCATGCCCTCTGGTCGGAACGGTGATCGTAATCCTGTTCCAGTCTCATCTCGCTGAAAAGCCTGCGGTTGTGCGTTTCCTGATAGCACGCGTACCAATCCGCCCCCGCTTCCCTGAACAGAGGGAATGCGGACTCGGACACCGCTCCCGGCGACAGCATTATCGGTATCGATACCGCCGAATCCACCTTCTTTATGATGTCTATAAGGCGCGCATGGCCGTCCGCATGCATCTTGGGGTCCTCGCCCATCGTCAGATCCACGAGATTCACACCGCTGTCCTGGAGATCCCCGGATAATGCCACCACCTCCTCCGCAGATTTTCTGTACCTGTCTATTCCGTTACCACGTCTGTAATAACAGAATGAACAATTGTTCCTGCAGAACGTCGAGAAATAGACGAAACCGTATGTGAACACCTTGTCGCCGAAATGTTCCTTCTTAACGTTATACGCGGTCTCGAAAAGTTTGTTCAGATCGCCGGGATCGTTCATTGTCAGCAGAGTTTCGATATCTTCTCTGCCCAGCCCTCGGCCTTCCGATGCCCTCTCCAGTATCGCCCCGTACATCTTACCACTTCAGTCGATCTTCGCCCCGTTGAGGTAGACGAGACTTCTCCCTACCTTCTTCGCGTTGCTCTTCTTCATCATTTCCATCAGCAGGCGTTCCATACCGAAGCCCACGCCGCACCACGGCTCATGTATGTCGTGGGCCTCGTCGAGTACATGCGGACCGACCGCGCCGGATGCCACTTCCACTCCGCCTACCTCCACGTCTATCGTTTCCTTGTAAACCTCCGAACACTCCGTCACCGTCTCGTACCTAAGGCCCACGGTCCCCATTATCACCGATATCAATTCCTTGAGCCTCTCCGTCGGTTCTCCCTCCGGCCCGAGTTCGACGAGATT
>WRKA01000060.1 GCA_009778265.1 Methanomassiliicoccaceae archaeon
GTCCTCCCATGATATCATGTGGTCCTTCATCTCCGGTCTCGGGACCCTCGACCTTATCCTGTAGCCTATCCTTGTGAGAGTTCTCAGGTCCTTCGATATATCGACGATCACCAGTCTTTCCAAAGGCGTTGTCCTCTCGAGACCTTCGAATATCCCGCACGATCTGTCCATCGTCACCGCTATCTTGCTTCCCGAGTCCTTGATATAGAATTCCATCTCGTTCCTGGACGAGAGCGGATGCACCATCGCCGCCACGGCGCCGATCCTGCTCACCGCGTAGAATACCGTCACCGCCTGAGGGATGTTCGGAAGACAGATGATCACCGGATCGCCTTTGCCCACACCCATGGCCTTCAGCGCCGACGCCGTTGTGCCGATGTCGTCCATCAGTTCGGAATACGACGTTCCCGAATCCATGAACTCGTATGCGCAGCGTCCGCCGTCCCCCTCGGCCGCATCACGGAGAACATCGTACAGCGTCCCTTTCGGATAATCGAGCGACGGCGGCACATTACCGTAATGTCTCATCCACGGTCCGCCGTTCATTCGGAGGATACCTCCGCTGCGAACGGCCTTTCCAGTACCGCCGGATCGGCCAATATCTCCTTCACCGTTCTTACGGACCTCATGAAATAATAACCGTCCGCTATCCTCTCGTCGACGGTGAACGCAAGATCGATGCACTTCCTTACGCATACCTCACCGTCAAGCGCGCATACTTTGTCGTCTATCGCCCCGATAGCTATGAACAGCGAGCCCGTCCCCCAGTTGTTGAGGTGGTGAAAAGGTGCGTTCGCTTTGAGACTTCCCATGTTGGCCACGAACGCGGACGCGAAATTGGGGTCGGAGACGATCAGGTCCTTCGGCACCTTCCCGTAATAATTAAGGAAACGCAGGAACGCGAGAACGAATTTCAAAAGGAACCTGGGGTAACGGGAGAACTTTTTTATCGTGCCGTCGGCACCCGAGTTCTCCGATGCCCTGAACTCATTCACCTTCCCGTATAATCTTTCGGATATCTCGAAGATCGTCATCGACGGGTCGAACGCCATCCTTATGACGGTCTCGGCACCGGCGTCGCTGAACTCTTTTTTGACCACGAAACCGATATCGATGCTGTGTCTTCTGTAAAGTCTGTGACCGGCGATGAAATTGTTCAGGTCCGGACGCAGCGCGAACGTCCTTACCAACGCCGCCATCAGTAACGAGAACAGCGTCACGTTGTTGCCCTCGACGGCCTTTCTCCTTTCCAGATATTCTAACACACTGGAAATGTCGACGCTCTCCCTCAGGAAAACTTCGCATTCCGTTCTTTTGGGCATCAGGTACGGCATTAACTTGTGCATCGGGTCCGCATCATAGAGATAATACCCGTCCCTGCGGTCCTTCCGCCTTTTCCTTCCCATGTCGAGACGAACGTCTCCATTATTTATAATATGTTATGTGCTCACCGTTACTATATTTTAAATATACGATTTATTAAATATATCACAGGGTTTAATTCATATATCCGCAAACATATGGGCGGTTGATGCCGCTCGAAAACATGAAATCAGATACCATCAACGGAAATGTAACGGCGATGTTCGAACTCGGACAATACCATGCATTAGGGATCGACGCCCCCGTTGATGAGAACGAATCGTTCAAATGGTATGAGATGGCCGCCGATCTGGGTCATACCGCATCAGAATATATGATGGGTGAATGCTACTCCCACGGTATAGCGGTCGGGAAGGACGATAACGAAGCGGTGCTGTGGTACATACGCGCCGCGGAGAAGGGCGACAGAAGATCGATAGGCGCCATCTCCCTTTACACCGAATCCGGATGGAACTTCGACGCGCGCGCCGCTTTCGAACATTACAGAAAAAAGGCGGAGAAAGGAAGCGCCGGAGCGTCGTACATGCTGGGCCGCTTCTATTTCTACGGGACCGGCGTCGCGCCGAATATCAATATGACCGTGAAGTGTTACGAAACGGCGGCGGAGAAGGGACACATCGACGCGATGTACGAACTGGCTATGCTGCACCGCGGCGGAGTGGGAGTAGAAAAGAACGGAGAAAGAACATTGGAACTTCTTCAGAAGGCGGCAGATAAAGGACACAGGGGTGCCCCGATCGCGATAGTGAGATGCCATGCGGAAGGCACCGGCGTCGAAAAAGATGAGAAGAAGGCGTTCGCCATGATCTCCGACCTGGCCGATACGGGTTCCGAGGACGCCGAATACGAACTCGGAAGATATTATCTTGAAGGCATTGGTGTGGAAACGGATCCGTTATATGCGTTCGGATGGTTCTCCGTCGCCTCCAGTCACGGTTCCGTAGATGCGCTGTACGGACTGGCACAATGCCATCAGCGCGGAAAAGGAGCGGACCGCGACAGGAAAAAGGCGCTGGAACTTTATAAAACGGCCGCGGAGTTCGGACAGAAGGATGCGATGGTGTCCCTCGGTCACATCTATGCGGACGGAAGGGACGTCAAGAAGGATGAGAAGGAAGCGTTCAAATGGTTCCTTAAGGCGGCGGAATATGATTCCGAATACGCGCAGTTCACGACGGCGCAGCGTTATATTGAAGGGAAAGGTGTGAAAAAGAACGACGGCGAGGCGTTCAGATGGTTCCTGAGATCGGCGCAGAACGGTAACGCGACCGCGCAGTTCAACGTCGCCGAATCGTATCTTAACGGCAGAGGCGTCAGGAAAGATGAGAAACTCGGTTACGAATGGTTCCTGATGTCCGCAAAGAACGGGCATCACAGGTCGCAGTATCACGTAGGTCTGTGCCTGAGCAAAGGCACCGGCGTACCGAAGAACGCCGCGGAGGCGTTCAAATGGCATATGCTGGCGGCGGACGCCGGTTACGGGAAATCACAGTATTTCATCGCACAATGCTATTCCGAAGGGAAGGGTGCCGAAAAGAACGACAAAAAAGCGCTGGAATGGTATCTGAAAGCGGCGTCCACAGGTCATGTGCTCGCTCAGTACTATTCCGGTTACCATTATGCGAACGGCATCGGAACGAAACCGGACGAGTCAAAAGCGGTGATGTGGTACACCAGAGCGGCAAAACAGGGACACACGCGTTCACGCGAACTGATAGAGGAGTTCACCGGCAAAAAGATAAGGCCGTCCTCGGATATGACGCCGTTCGAGAAGCATCTGGACGAGGCGGAGAACGGGGACGCGGAATCGCAGTATATCATCGGACGTTACTACGAGGAAGGGATAGGTGTGGACAAGGATCTCGCCGAAGCGAGGAAATGGTATAACAAAGCGGCCACCCAGGGCCACTTCAACGCAAAAAGGGCGATGATCTCCCTGAAGCAGCAGAAATGATGCCCGCATCGTAAAATGAAAGAAAAAAAGAAAGGGGCGACCCCCGCCCCCGTTTAGAATTCTCGTCTGTGGAACAGTACCGCGGACAGCATTGTTGTTATCGATGCCCATACCGTCATGATGAACGCCGACATGTTGTGCGCCGGATAGTATTGGATCACGGACAGGTCCGCCATCTCTATGTAGATATCATAGGTCGTCTT
>WRKA01000061.1 GCA_009778265.1 Methanomassiliicoccaceae archaeon
CATAGAAAGATATTTCGAAGAGGCGGATTCGATAGGCGTCGGACGTGCATCCTTATATCCCAAGGCGAGCGAGAGCATGGATGACATAATCCGTATGATAGAGGACATCATCGCCGCCGGATACGGATATCCGACGGACGACGGGAGCGTTTATTTTTCCGTAGGCAAAGTGAAAGATTACGGAAGGCTCACAAATCAGAAATTGGAGAACATGGAATCTTCCGGACGCGTAACGATGGATGACCGGAAGAATGACCCTATGGATTTCGCCGTATGGAAAGCGGCGAAGCCCGGCGAAGTGTCCTGGGATTCCCCCTGGGGGAAGGGAAGGCCGGGATGGCATATCGAATGCTCCGCGATGATAAGGAGACACCTGGGCGACGTCATCGACATCCACGGGGGCGGCAACGATCTTATATTCCCGCATCACGAGAACGAGATACTGCAGACGGAGGCCGTGACGGGAAGACCGCTGGCGAACTACTGGATGCATAACGGCATGCTGCAGGTGAAAGGAGAGAAGATGAGCAAGTCGCTCGGCAACTTCTTCAGGGTCAAGGACGTAGTAGCGAGATACGGAAAACAGACCGTCCGGTTCTATTTCCTGGGAACGCATTACAGAGGCCCCCTGGTATACGGGGAGGAGGCGATGGATGAGGCGTCCGCGAGTCTGAAACGGTTATGGAACAATTACTCGGAATTACTGTCGTATGCGAAGGATGCGGACGGCGGAGACGATCTGTCCGGCACGATCGCAAGAACGAAGAACGAGTTCGTCGAGAATATGAACGACGACTTCAACACCCGCGGAGCGGTGAGCGCCGTGTTCCAATTGGTCAGAGAGACGAACGGGAAGATGTCCGACCGTTCTCTGAGTAAAAAGGGAGCGGAGGATGCGATATCGCTTCTGAGGGAGATCGACGGGATATTCGGGATACTTCCGGACGATACGGGATCGGACGATTCGCTGGATGCGGTGATGAGGATAATGATCCTCATACGCTCGGAACTGAGGAAGAGAAAGATGTTCGACCTTACCGATATGATACGTAACGAACTGAACGGTGCGGGCATCAGACTTGAGGATTCCGCGGAAGGGGCCAAATGGAAGAAGATCTGACGGATCCGGAAAGCGGCCTTACCGATCGCCTCGTCAGAAAAAAGGCACAGCTGATCCTGGGCGGCGACGTACTCTTACCGGAAGGCTACAGGATGCCTTACCGCATCTCCAGATCGACCGCCGGCCCGGGCGCGGGAAAACGTTCCGCCGTCTTCGCGTTCGGCGGAATGCGCGTCAAAAAAGGAATATCGTACGGATCCGGAGATTTCGAACTGAAGGATGAGAACGGAAGATTATCATTGACCAGGAACGGCGTTCCGTTCCTGGACCGCGTCGATATCGTGCCGGTGGTGTTCCACTCCCCGGAACAGGCGTTCTTCAACCTTGACCAAAGGTGCATCTATAACTGCAGATTCTGCACATCGCCTCTGCTGAAGGGGGATGCCACCAGGACGCTCAGCGATGATAACATCGTAAAAATGATACGGGATGCGATGAATGATCACAACGTCGTATCCGCTGCTTTGACCTCGGGTGTCGTCGGAAGTGTCCACGATACCGTGAACAGAATGGTCTCCTGCGTCAGAGCGATACGCGCCGCGTTCCCCCATATCCCGATAGGCGTGGAACCGTATGTTGACGCTATTGAACAGATAGAGGCGTTAAAACAGGCGGGAGCCGACGAGATAAAGATAAATCTTGAGACCCCGAGAAGGGACATCTTCGAACGCATCTGTCCGGAATTGGATCATTCCGCGGTGCTGGAGATGTTAAGAGCGTCGGTGAAGATCTTCGGCCCGGGAAAGGTCACGACGAACCTGATATTCGGCATCGGAGAGAGCGACGGCGATCTTGAGAACTGCATGGAGATGCTCGCATCCTTCGGATGCGTCCCGGGACTCAGGGCGGTGCGCGTCAATGAGATGAACGAAAAGAACCTGAAGGATGCGGGCATCGTTCCCGGCATCACGGAAGAAAGGATGATCCGTCTTGCGGATATTCAGAAAAGGATACTGAATGAATATTCGCTGACCACGCGAACATTCAGAACTATGTGCTTCGAATGCGGATGCTGCGACCTCGTTCCCTTCAGGGACCTCTGACCGCACCGATCACAGAAGAACATCCGGAGAACAATGAATGTTCTGATATCGAAGAACTCCGCTCATGCCTCCATACCGCAAAAAAAAGAAACGAGGGACCGGACGGAAGGGGTATGCGTCCGATCCCCTTTTTTAATAGTTTTTTTTCACCCGCTCATGGTCAGGTCGATACCCTTCGTACCTTTCTCGTACTTGATGTCACGGGGCATCTTCTGGTCCAGTGTGTAACCGTTCTTCGATACATCGGTGATGGTTATCTCCGAACCGACGGCCGCCCTTATCTTATACACTCCTTTGTCGTTCGTGACCGCCGTTCTCTCCTTTCCGTTCATGACGTACTTCACCGTGACCCCTTCGAGACCTTCGCCTTCGTAGTATACGGTCCCCGTGAGTCCGGTGCGGGCAAGCAGTATGATCAGAATGATCATGAGCAGCGCCAGCAGCAGAAGCAGCGACATCCAGATCAATGCGTTCGAATCCTCTATGAACGTGAACGTCGCGAACAATAATACATCGCCGGTCAGTTCCGTGGAGAAGAAGGTGCTGTCCCTGGACAGACCGCGGTCATCCTCTATCTGCGAAGTGTGCCTGTCGTCCGGTACCACCGTCACGACGATGTCCGTTCCGTATGCCACATCGTTTATCACATAGGTCCCGGACTCGGTGCATGTTATCGGAACCGGCGTGCCGTTATCCAGCGTGTACGTTACCGTACCTCCGCCCGTGTACTCGATGGTCACATTGAATCTCAGGACGCTCATGTAGAATTCCGCATATTCGTCCTCGATCATCGGACCGAAGCTCATCGTCTGTCCGGCGGGGTCCGTTTTGAAACCGACCTTGGATATTGAGACCGATACCGCATCCAGATAGACGGCGGATATCTCGAACGTTCCGCCGGCACCCGTTAACGGCAATGTCACGGGACTGCCGCCGTTCACCCTGTACGTTATTTCGACGCCGTCGAGCGGGATCTCCTCCACAAGATCGTGAACGGTACCGTATATCACGTATGCGTTGACCGCCATCTCGTAATCCGTTCCCTCCGAGATGTCCGACGTCATCGGACCGTGCGTCCTCGGTATCTGTGTCGGAGTAGTGAGAGTGAATCCCGGATGGGTCACGCCGACGATCTCGATCTCGTCTTTGTATATCACTCCGATCACATACTTACCGTCCGTTCCCGTCGTCACCGACGGTAACGGTCCTGTGTCGTCACCGTTAATGACATACGTCACGGTCGCACCGCCGACGGGGTTGCCGTATGTGTCATATATGTGGCCGATCACATCGTACGGGTTCACGGACATCTCGTAATCCGTTCCCGTTAAGATGTCGTCGGTCATCGGACCGTGCGTCCTCGGTATCTGTGCCGGAGTAGT
>WRKA01000062.1 GCA_009778265.1 Methanomassiliicoccaceae archaeon
AGTGACTTCACAAAGAGCCAGGACGGTCAGTATTACGTGTACACGGACGGAGGCGAGCCCGCTTCATATCTGTACATAAGGTACATCGGTCTCTCTTTCTGGTACAGCGAGGAATTCGACATACCCGAAGGCATGATCAACACGGCGATAGAGCAGTTCAGCGTGGCAGGTACGGTGGAATACGGTTCCGGCGGCTATTGGTTCAAGAAGGTCAGCGGACCCGACTGGCTCATGGTCAGCTCGGACGGCGAGATCACGGGTATCCGCCCGTCCACCGCGCAGGCCGCTGCGACGATGACGATAATGGTCACCGACAGCGTCGGTAACACGGCGACGATAACCATTAGCGTGGGTGCGGTCAACGCACCGAACGTCGTCACGGGAAGCATGGGAAGCGGAACGATCATCGCGGTCGCCCTGGCGGCGGTCGCGCTTATCGGCGGTGTCGCGTACTTCATGTTCCTGAGGAAGCCGTAAAGCTGACGCGGGCGGAAAGTAAACTTTAAACGGCGGGGAGGGAGACCTCCCCCCCGAACATTATTTTTTTTCGGATCCTGAGACATACAGGATGTTCCGCGCCGGACCCGCTCGGAAAGATAATAAACGCCGTATGAGTTAGCAAGCCGATCGTATGGAAAAAAAGAGAAGATCCCCGTCGCAGCTGGAAGCGCTTTGGAAGGAGAAGGACGTCTCGAACGGAAGGACGGTCGATGCGATGGTCATGATAATGAGGACCAACGGATGCGCATGGGCCAAAAAGGGAGGATGCACGATGTGCGGTTACGCATCTGCCTCAATGAACAGCGTGACATCGGAGGACCTGACGGCACAGATCGATCAGGCGATGCGGAGATATGAGAACGAGCCGTTCGTAAAGATATACACATCCGGAAGTTTTCTGGACGATAACGAAGTTCCGCCGGACGTCAGGGAAAGGATATTCGATTCATTCAAAGATGCGGAAAGGATACTTTTCGAGAGCAGACCGGAATTCGTATCCGAAGAGGTCCTGAGAACGATACCGAAGAACGTCACGATAGCGCTGGGCCTCGAGAGTTCCGATCCCGATGTGCTGGAGATAAGCGTAAGAAAAGGATTCACGCCCGAGGACAGTAAAAAGGCCGGTCTCATGATAAAGGAAGCGGGACTCAAGGTACGGACGTACCTTCTTCTGAAACCTCTCTATCTCAACGAGAACGACGCGATCGAGGACGCAATATCGTCGGTAAGGTTCGCCGACGGATTTTCGGACGAGATATCCATAAACCCGGTGAACGTGCAGAAATATACTCTTGTGGAAAGACTGTGGAAGAAAGGAGAGTACAGGGCGCCGTGGATATGGTCCCTGATCGAAGTGATGAAACGGAGTTCCGGAGACGTCAGTGCGAGACTGATGTCATCGCCGTCCGGAGGAGGTACACAACGGGGAGCGCACAACTGCGGAACATGTGACACAGGCGCATTGGAGGCGGTGGAACGGTTCTCGTTCTCCCAAAACATAAAACACCTTGATGTCGTTCCGTGTCAGTGCAGGGAGACGTGGCGCCAGATGATATCTTCGGAAATAATGCTGGGAACATCGTCCGACGTCACCAGGATAAAAGATAACGATCTGGCGATAGGAAAGTGACGAAATGGCGGAGTTTGATATCAAAAAGGGCTGGGGGAAGAACGTCGAAGGCGACCTTCTGGAGAAGATGATGAATGATGTGTTCGGCAACTGCAAGAAGGACGGAGATATGCTGGTATCGTCGTACGGCGTGCTCACTAGGATCGAAGTGAAAAAGCTGGGCCCGGCATCCCTTCACGTGGTGACGGAATCCGGTGATGCCAAGGACGACGCGCAAATATTGGACGCCAAACGCAAGCTGAACGTGTTCGTCGAAAAGGCGACCGGATTCGACGCCAAAGCAAGGATGAAGAGAGCGCAGCAGAAGGCGAAGAAAGGCGAACTCTGAGTTCATTTCTTTTCACACACCGCCGATGCGGAAGACGTATGACTGCGGCATCCGCCTTTACTATACGGAAAGAGACAGTGATACGTCCGGTGATGAAACGAGGATGATGATCCGCCGGCAAAGAGAAAAGAACACGAACGGACGATCTCCGCGGTGTCGGATGAAGCAGGATGTAATGGAACAAACTCCGTGCAGGACCTCTGCTGCCGCAACGGAAAAAGCGGCTGTGCATACTATTTGTATTTAATACTTATCAGACGTTCATATAGTTAACGGAGTGATTGCAATGAAGAACATGCCTGATCCCACCTCTAGCCCCCTCAAAAGAGGAGGGGGTAATAAGAAAAATCTGATCCTTTCACTGTTGATCGCTGCTGCGTTCATCGTATCCTTACCGTTGATCGTCTCCAATTCGGATGTCGAGAACGAGGACGGAGCACTGTACGCGCAGTCGTTATCCGATGGCGTAGTGTCCAAAAACATAGTGCCAGGGTTCATCTTCGAAGAGAACGGGGATCTATCATATGTTATCGCATATGCTTTACCAAAAGAGACAGTGATCACACAGTTCAAGATCGTCGACACTTACCCCGTTGCCAGTCTTTCATATTACGACTTTGCTTTCGAGGTCGACGGAGTTAATGTTGACGCTTACGTGACGGCGGTCAATGTCAGCGGTACGGTAACTTTCACCGTGGATAATCTCAGCGTTCTGGCGGGCGGCGATCTGGTGGTCCTCAGGGTCACTTTCAATATAGCTTCAGTTGACAAAGGCATTTCAAACAATGCGGAAGTGTTCGTCAACGGAAGTTCGGACGGTGTAGGAACGGAGGATCTGTATGTTGTCAGTTATGACGCCAACTGGCCGGGCGACGGCACTCCCGGCACAGGCAGTGTGCCGAATCCCGGGTTATACAGATCAGGCGTGGCAGTTACGGTGGCCAATGCCGTCCTTAATGTGGATGGATATAAATTCTGCGGCTGGAACACTAAAGTTGACGGCACCGGTGTTCCGTATGCCGTGGGAAGTGCCCTTACGGTCGATGAGGCGGATGTGGTGCTGTATGCGGAGTGGGTATATGAGTCCCTGGTGTCCAAGGACGTGGTGCCCGGGTTCATCTTCGAAGAGAACGGGGATATCGAATATGCTATCGCATATGCTTTACCAAAAGGGACAGTGATCACACAGTTCAGGATCGTCGACACTTACCCCGCCGGCAGTCTTTCATATAATAGATTCGCTTTCGAGGTCGACGGAGTTAATGTTGACGCTTACGTGACGGCGGTCGATGTCAGCGGTACGGTCACTTTCACTGTGGGTGATCTCAGCGTTCTGGCGGGCGGCGATCTGGTGGCCCTTAGGGTCATTTTCACTATAACTTCTGTTGCCGCAGGCATTTCAAACAATGCGGAAGTGTTCGTCAACGGAGTTTCGATCAGCAGTGGGGCGGAGGATCTGTATGTTGTCAGTTATGACGCCAACTGGCCGGGCGACGGCACTCCGGGCACCGGTAGCAAACCGGCGTCCGGGTTATACAAATCAGACGTGAAAGTTACGGTGGCCAATGCCGTCCTTAATGTGGATGG
>WRKA01000063.1 GCA_009778265.1 Methanomassiliicoccaceae archaeon
ATGAATATCAGCGGAACAAAGAGATCGCCGCCGCCGAATATAGAATTATGACCTTTTCTCCGGATCTATCTTCCAGTGACCGCCGCGGTCCCCGTTGATGCGTTCGAGTATTCCCGCATCTCTGAGTTGTTTGATGTTCTTTTCGACCGCGCGCGAAGAGATCCCTATCAATGTTGCCATCGCATCTGCGGAGATAACATTATCTTCAGATATCAGCTCAAGGATACGTTCTTTTATTGCAGATAATTTCTCCGAACTTTTCTCCGAACTTTTCTCCGAACTTTTCTGTTTATTCATAACTTCCAGCGCATGTTCGTTGTATTTGAAAGATGCTCTTATGTAGCCGTCCGTTATTTTAAAATCCTCAGGACTGTACGTTCTCATGATCCTTTTCATTCCCGAACCCAGGTGTTCGCACAATTTCATATCGGAGAATATCCTCATTAATTCACGATTGCGCGGACGAGACACTCCGTCGAAGAAACCTTCTATCGTGAGACCGGAAGGCAACCCTCCTGACGACGTTATCTCCACACGGTCGGGATAGAACTCGACGACGGGACATCCGCCTGTGATATAATCATTATGAATTATTGAATTAAGGACGCACTCACGCAATGCCTCCGTATCAACTAGATTTGTGTCTACCCGCTCCGGATATGTTATTTCGACCGCCGTTTCGTTGTAAAGATCGAGTGTGGTGAGCATCGAATGCGCGGCACGTATCAATGAACAGTTGCCGCATTCCGTTTTCTGCAATATTCTTATTTTGTTCGTGTCCGCATATCTCGCTACTTTAATTGAAATATTGTTTCGGTCTGCCATTAGATATGCTAAAAAATTGAATTTGCCGTCGTCCGTATACAGATCGAGATTCTCCAGAAAATTATCGTTGTCCGTGGAGAAACCCATCTCATCATAGTATATCTTCAATTGCGCGAACGTTAATTTCTGACTCGGAGAAACAGTATTTTTCAACGTGCACAATGAACGTTTTTTGTAAAGATCTTCGATCATGCGTTCGGTCATCTGGATCGAATGCGTACCGACGCGAATGAAACATCCTCTCGGTATCATTCCGAATTCGTTAAGATAATACGGTCTTTCCGGGCCGACGGCAATTGTGACGTGAAGATACGGTCTATCATTTCTCATCTTCGGAGTGATCGAATATAATCCTAATGCCGAGGGCGAAATGTTGTTTCTTATCATGTCGCTGAGTTTTCTTGATTCTTCATCATAATTCTTCACGCCGTAAACAGTTCCGTCCGCGTCGATGCCTATACATATCTCACCTCCGGCGTCACTGTTCAGGAAACCGATCACCGATCTCTCTATGTCCTTGGTGATCTGCTGCTTGTACTCTCTGTTCTCGGTCTCAGTAAGCTTCATTTTTAACTCATTCATCACTAAGGTACGCAATCATTATATTTATTGCGATAAAGAGACATTCTTTGCATTGTCAAGAGCCGTAACGACTTTATACACTCTGCTCTCGGATCGTGTGCAAGAGACCAACATCCAGAACGTAGTGTTCCAAAACCTTTCTCGGTGCGTTTGCGTTCCGGGAACTTATCGGCCCTCGGTTCCGGGCCCTCCTGCGAACATATCCCGGCGATACGTATCAGTGACCGCCCCCTTTGCGGCAACATGTATGGCGCACCCTCTCTTTCCTTGCATAGACATTCTCCGCACGGAATTTTCTTACAGTATCTTTGGCTATGCCTTTCTGCTCACTAAGGTCAAGGTCATCTATATCCTCGGACTGTCGGTGCGCACATCGCTGTATACACACATAACTCCATACTTATCAAAATTATCGTTAACAGCACCGGAGACCTTGCTGAACGGATCGTGCATGATACTCTATGGATTGTATGTCTTGATATCAGGTGATACTGAACAGACCGGGTCCGGAATCCTTTATGACGGATACTTCTTTCTTGCCCGGGGTCCTGTTACGGGACGCCATTCTTATCTGTATCTCGTTGAAATCATTCTCCGAGACAACGCATTCCGCATTATGACGTATGAATACGTCATCCCATCTCATGTATCCCGCGTAGACGGGATTGCGAAGGATGTTCCTCATATTGGCCTTGTTCCAGACGTTGTTCCTTCTTGTGGATATGCCGTTCTTGTTCAGGAAATAACATATCCCGTCGACCGTCATTCCCGACAGATACGAACGAAATATCTGTTTTGCCGTCCGTATCTCTTCCTCGTTCGTGATCAGCTCGCCTTCGCTTATGGAGTAACCGAACGGGGGTGTGAAGCCCATCACTCCGTTCGAAGATTCCGCTTTCTCTCTCATCCCGTCGTATGTCCTTTCCCCGATCTGTTCGCTTTCCAGTTGTGCAATACGCTGTATCATGTCTATTACGAACCTGCCGGTGGCCGTTCCGGTGTCCAGGGATTCCGTCGATGATATGAAATCCCTGCCCCGTTTCTTCAGAAAATCCATCATATCCATGAAATTTCTGCTGTTACGATGGATACGGTCCATTTTTACGACGGCTATGGCATCCCAGTTATCGATATCGGACATCATCCTTGTGTACTCCGGACGCTTATCGTTCCTTCCCGAATATCCGTCGTCCACGTATTCACGATATATTTCCCAATCGCCCTGTGATTCCGCGTACGCTCTGAGCATATCCATCTGCGCACCTAATGAAAAACCGTCGGTCGCCTGATCTTCCGTCGACACTCTGGCATATGCCGCGATCCTTATCATGCGATCACGCCGGCGTGTATCCGTTCACCTTATGGAACAGCAACGGATCGATGATCGCCGAATGATCCCCTTTTCTGATTATACCGTCCCATTTTATGAACCCCGCATACAAAGGATTGTGAAGGATGCCGTGAACGGATTGTTTGTTCCATTTGCCTCCTTTTTTCGCCGGTATACTGGCGTCGTTCAGCGTTCTCGATATATCTTCCATCGACATCCCCTTCACATACAGCTTGTACATCGTTCGTACTGTTAACGCTTCATCCACATCCACGTGCAGCATACCGCCGCTGTACACATAACCGTACGGGTGTCCGGAACCTAACGTTCCCGTTCCGCATCTCGCTTTTCTTTCCATGCCCATCCTCACCCTTTCGCCTATCTGTTCGCTTTCCAGTTGTGCTATCCTCTGCATTATATCCATCACGAATCTTCCCATTGCCGTCGTAGTGTCGAATTTCTCACGGATGGAGTTGAATTCTTTGCCTTTTTTGTTCAGAAGATGCATCATTCCGGTGAAATTTACGCTGTTCCTGTGTATGCGGTCCATCTTCAGAACGAGAAGAACATCCCAATCGTCCATGAAATCCATCATCTCTTTGTACGCCGGTCTCTCCGTGTTACGGCCGGAATATCCGTCGTCCACATATCTCCCGGCGGGCGTCCACCCTCTCGAACGGCAATATGCCTCAAGGCTCTTCATCTGTGCGTCCAGAGAGTACCCTTCCGTGGCCTGGTCCTCTGTGGACACTCTAGCGTATAGCGCTGCGCGCATGCATCCATCCCACATTGACCATCACATTATAACTATTTAAATGCG
>WRKA01000064.1 GCA_009778265.1 Methanomassiliicoccaceae archaeon
ACCCTTGACCGATCGGTTAAGAGCCGATCGCTCTACCTAGCTGAGCTACAAGCCCGTCTTTTTGCGTCAAGTATCTTTTAATAAATAAAGCTTCGCGCATCCGTGTTACCGATATCACCGAAGCGCAAAATGTCTGGATGCCGCCGGGCGCGGAACAAAATCAATATATCTCTCTGAGCGCATTCGCAGACATGGTCAAACTTCATGTCCGCGATCTGATGACGACGCAGGTACTAACGATAAAGGGAACAGACACGATAAAACAGGCGACGGTGCAGTTCGCTCTTCACAACGTATCCGGAGCTCCGGTCGTCGACGATGACGGACATCTTATCGGAATAATAAGCGAAACGGATGTTCTGGAACTGGTGATGAAATATCAGGATAAATTAAGCGTAGATCATCCGTCGCTGCATATGCTCGAAGCGCCGATGGACGAGACGGCCGTCGACGAGGATATAAGAAAGGCGACGGAGGCGATATCCGCCACGCTTGTCAGGGAGATAATGACCAGGACGGTCCTGACAACGACCCCGGATGCGCTGATAGTCGACGTGATCGAAGGGATGATCTCCAAGAACATAAACCGCGTACCCGTGATCGAAAAAGGGGTTCTCGTAGGAATAATATCGAGAGGGGACATCATCTTCTCGATATACAAGAAAAAGAGATGATCCCGATCAAGCATTACGAGATGAAAAGATGATCGAGGTGCACGTCCTTGCCAGCGGGAGCGACGGTAATTGCACCGTCGTGGTGTGCGGCGATCATGCGGTGATGGTCGATGCCGGACTGAGCGGAAAAAGGATAACCGAACTGATGAACGTGAACGGTCTGGACAGATCTCTGATAAAGAGTGTCCTTCTGACCCATGAGCACAGCGACCACGCCTCCGGCGCAGGGATAATGGCCCGCAAACTGAACGTTCCGATAATGTGCAACGAAAAGACGTTCACCTCATGCGATCTCGGAAGCGTGACATATTCCAGGATAACGACGATGCAGACGTTCCGTTCCGGACCGATGGATATAACTCCGTTACCGACGTCGCACAACGCATCGGAACCCAATGCCTTTCTGATCGCCGTCGACGGAAAAAAAGTGCTCATCGCAACGGATACGGGAAAGATGACCGACGAGATCGAGAAAGAATTACCGGCCGCCGATCTTGCGATACTGGAATCGAATTACGACAAGCACATGTTGGCGACGGGACCGTACCCTCCGATGCTCAAAAGGCTGGTGGGAAGCGACATCGGCCATCTGTCGAACATCGCCTGCGCCGAATCGCTGAAGAGAACGATGAACGAGAAAAGGAAGATATTCCTTGCCCACTTAAGCAGAAATAACAACACGCCGGACACCGCCCGCGAGACCGTTTCCGAGATAACCGGCATACGGCGCTCGAAGATCGATTGCTTGGAATTCAAAGGGGATACGAGGATCATCAAGGTGTGACGTTCAGCAGAACGGCCTTCTCACGTTTTATCAATGCGTTCGCCAGTGTTGCCGGCATCCTGACCACGACCTCTTTTTTAAGATCGTAGTCGCAGTCGGGTCCGGCGATCCTTCCCACGTCCTCGGTCATCCTTATCACAAGCATTTCCTCCCGCGGTTCCTCCGGAACGTGCGGAGGATGTTCTATAAGGATCTCGCCCTCGCCGATGACGCCGACATCTTTCACCACATCCGCCGCGGCATCGTCATCGGGTATAACGATCTCATCCGCCCGGATATCATTGCTTTCCGTCCGGACGGCGTTCATCTCCGGCGTTGTTCCGGCCTCCGGGACCCTCTCTTCCTTCACGGCATTTGACGATATGTCCGGGATGACATAATTGCTCTTGCGTCCTTTCAGCATCCGCGCACGGTATTTTTTTGACTCGCTCGTAACGAGTTCATAGAATTCTTTTTCCTCATTCGTCAGTTTCTCCAGGATGTTGCTCGCGCCCGCGGACGCGCGCAACGCCATGACGACCACCTTCTCCATCCGGAGGTCCACCACTTTTTCGATATAGATCGCGACCTTTTTCCTCCTCTCGTTGATCCCTTCGCAGATTATCGAGTCGGGGTCCCTGGAGTATTCGGTCTCATAATCACTTCGTATCCTTTCCTGAAGTTTTGTGAGTTCCGAATAGATGTCCCTTCTTACGTCGGTCAGACCCTGTGTCTTCATTTCGGTGCGGTATACAGAAAGAAGGTCCTCGAATGACATACGGTCGGCATCTTGCGCCATCGCCAAGTCAATCCGTATGTCCGTATTTTATTGTTGTCACTCGCCCCGGCACCCCCCTTTCACCCAACGGCCGGGCCGGGGGATGAAAACATGTAAATAATATCCGTACATCCGTCATGCCTAAGAAGGTACATCGGTAGGTGAGGCTACTGGAAGGATACGGGTTGCTGCCGCGGAGTGGTGGAGACACCATGAGAAGGTCAGCAGATCAGGTCGGCAATAAGGTCTGATCTAACGCAACTTCATCGCCTTTCAGAGCTAAAGCTTGAACGATGACAGATCGGCGGATCAAAATTCGTTCTTATTGTCATCGTTCGCCGAAGATCTTTCCGTCACGCGGTAAAGGAGGCGAACATATGGAAGACCCAGACAGTAGTAATAGCAGGCCCGGAGACACGAACCGGGTCTGCGGTCTCTGATAGAACGGCCGCTTCGCAGCCGTTTTTCACGGAGACGGGTCCCGACCGTGTCTTATCCAACCATTTTTCAACAAACCGCAAAGGGGGATAAGACGATGAAGAAGAACATACAGACCGCGGCAGCCGCAGATCCGGGAGAGGAACTTTTAGCGGCGGCGAGGGCCGATAAACACGAACTGCTTAAAGAATATGAAAACAATGAGGAAAAGGGATTCACAGCCGAACAGGCGGAAGAGATGCGCCGCAGGCACGGAAGGAATGTGATCACGCACAGGGAAAGGGACGGCCTGTTCGTAAGGATTGTCAAGTCATTCATCAACCCTTTCACGATCATCCTTGTGGCGCTGGCGATAATATCGCTGTTCACCGATGTTATCTTCGCCGACAGACTCGGAGAGGACGTTGATGCGACGGCGATCGCAATAATATCGGTGATGGTGACGATAAGCGGCGTCCTGCGTTTCATGCAGGAGACGCGCTCGGGCAACGCCGCCGAAAGGCTGAAGGCGATGGTGAAGACCACCACCTGCGTGCTGCGTGACGGCGAAAGGACCGAGATCCCCTTCGAGGAGGTGGTCGTCGGCGACATGATATCACTTTCCGCGGGAGACATGATACCGGCGGATGTAAGGGTGATATCGTCCAAGGACCTGTTCGTCAGCGAATCATCGCTGACAGGCGAAAGCAACCCGGTCGAGAAGATAAGCAAAGCTCAGACATTCGATCACAAGAACACGTTGGAATTACCGAATCTATCTTTCATGGGGAGCAACGTGATCAACGGCAGCGCCGTGTGTATCGCGATCTCCATAGGAGATAACACGCACTTCGGCAGATTGTCCAAGGCGCTCACCAAAAAGAGGGCGCCCACCAGTTTTGATAAAGGGATAAGTTCCGTCTCATG
>WRKA01000065.1 GCA_009778265.1 Methanomassiliicoccaceae archaeon
AGTGTGGAGAATTTCATTCCGACCGGCGTCATACCCGTATGATCGCGATCAACGAGAACAACGGCCTGCATATCGGCGGTCATTGCGACGACAGCCTCAAAACACCCGCAGGACGTCATCGGCGAATCCATAAGACTGTACATGCACATTCTTTCCACGTTCCCGTGGGACTGCGCTTTGACGATCTCGTTCGTACCTTCCCATTCTCCCTTCTCAGAACTCAGGACAGACCCTTTATCAACGGGCGCGTTCGGTCCGTTGGGCGATAATTCGTTGCTTGCCTTGGCGTCAAGCCAGTTTATCGCGCCGCATAATCCTAATCTTTCCGGTGCCACTATACAAACATGATCGGGAGCGAACGACTGGCACATGGTGCACGTATAGAATACGGGAACGGAATCGTCCGTCAATCCCTTCAGACGTTCGTCCCTCGCATCGAATATCTTCTTCGCTCTCTCATGCTGTTCCGAAACTTCTTTTTCGTCGGTCGTTATTGTGACTTGAATTCTAGTCACTACCTTGCCGAACTCTTCCTTTATCTTGTGGACCAATATCTTTCCTATGTCCGCAAGTTTGAACCCGTTCTCTTTGGCCTGATCGCTTATCCTTATCCAGTTGGAATCTCTCTGTCCGGCATGCCAGACCCCTTCCGCAAAGTTAAGGAAATGATGGATGTTCCTTTCTATCACCGGTTCAAGGTCCGACTGGATATCTTTGCCGTATATTTCCGCGATAATGCCTAAAGGAACGACCGCTCCTTTTTCGAATCCGTCTATATCCTTTCCGATAAGGACGACCTTTCCGTCCTCAACGTTCTTTTCATCGGCTATAGTAAGCAATTCGAACGATTCGCTCTTCGTTCCTCCCGCTTCAAAGAACGTGTTCGGTCTTCTTACCGTTTCGCCTTCGAAGGCCGGCCCGTAGGCCACCGGAAGATCGATCGGTTCCAGTTTGACGGTGATCCCGCGTTCCTCTATCCCCACCTGGACCATATCCAGATGTTCACCGCAGGCGCGCAGCGCGCCGCTTATGTCCGGAACAGTTTGGTCGGTAACGACAACGGCGCTGTGTAACAGCGCAGAGAAAGCGAACGCCGCGTCCAGGCAGGTCAGCGGACCCAGATGGATGACGACGACCTTCGGTCTCTTCGAAAGGTATGCTTTAAGGCGTTCTCTGTCGCCTTCGCCGACGCTTCCGAACGAATATGCGGCCCTCGCCGCGAAATTAAGGGCGTGAACGGTCCCCGTGAAACAACCTAAAGGATAGAACATGCGGTCCCATCCTATCGCTATGCCGCTCTCTCTCATCTGTTCGAGACAGTCGCCGGACGCGCACGACACCATTCCTTTGGACTGGCAGTTCCTGACCATCTTTCTTAACTCGGAACCGTCGCCTTTATCATTCATCCTTCCCAGGAAGACCACCGCGCCGGGTATCGTCTCGTCAACGAGGCTCAATCCCAATTCTCTTAATATCCGGTCGGGAACAAAACCTTCGCCGTCGCTCACATTTCCGTCGAGGTATCTGACAGCCTCTATTATTTCCGCGGCATACATCGCGTTCTCTCCGGCCAGGAACCCGTCGTCCAGCGTTCCGTCGCCGGCCGGCCGCAGATCGCCGAGCAAGGATGCCGCACCGTCTGTGTCTATGTCGGAGATCCCTTTCCATCCGTATAACAGCGGAAGGCCGTACGCGGTCTCCGGAAACGTGAGTTTCGCGTTGCCGTGCTTCGCTTTCGCTTTTGCGACGACCTCCTTTGCAAGTTCGACGATCTCCTTCGAACCGTCGGACGCCATTTTGATGAGCGAGGCCGCGTCGATCGCGCCGTCCCTTGTTCCCAGTAACCTGTCAAGCGGCGCATCGCCGATACCGTATGTTCTTTTTATGGATTCTTTGTTCAGTTCGATCAACTCAGTTCAATTTTTTGTATTCGATCAGTTCGAATATACCGTTCATTCTTTCCAGCGCCTTGGGTAATTCTCTTTTCATCTCGTCCACGGAATGCCTGCAGGCACCCAGGTCCGCGGTGATGTCCAGTGTCATGGTCTGATAACATATCTTAACTTTACTGAACACCGAGATGAGATTCACATTCTCTTCCGCCAGATGATCGACCACCTGCTGTATCGATCCCGGACAGTCGGGTATGCTGAACATCATTCTCACCAGCTCCGTTCCCTTTCTCAGGAACGTCATCGAGAGCATCCACGATTCCGGATCGAGGATTATCATCGCGGTGGACCCGTCGATGTCCTTCAGGATGTCCGAATATTCGACGGACGTGTCGAACGCGCCGCCGTCCATTGTGATAGGGGCGCTGCATCTCAGCTGCGATTTCTCGTTCCCGGTGATGTTGGAACGGAACACGCGTCCGATATCGGCCGGTTTTACTTCGATATGGTCCAATTTTGAGACGGACGCGTCATCGGAATCCTTCAGCGTTCTGAACGACTCCGATATTATGTCCGCCTCTCCCGCAAAGCTGAGATCGACGAGCATCTTCCATATTATCATGGTATCCGATATCGCATTCAAAGAAATGGAATTCAGGATGTTGACGCTTCTCGAACCAAGGAACCTCGCCGCCTGTGCGGTGGCGCCGGGGACATCGCGCATGTATATCGTCACATGCGTCAGCGTCCTGTAGTTCTCCTGCGGGAACGCCGATAATATAAGTTCAAATTCTTTCGCGCCGTCGCCTTTGTACCCGAACAGCGTACTGTAAACATAACCGCCGTCAACAAGACCGATGGACTCGTACAGCCTGCTGTCTATCCTGACCTTCGAACCATCGACCTTGACGAATTCCCATATTTTCATTACGTTCCCCGCATATTCTCAAAACACTTCACTCATATATCTTTTCCTTCCGAGTTCTTGACGGACCCGAGCGGCTCCGTCCATTCCGGATCGGAATTCTCAAGGTCCCTCGATATATTGGCGAGACTGTTGCCGTCCTTCTTGGATGTTATCTTCTTCACGATGTCGGATGAGCACCTTTTCCCTCTTTTGCGGTGCTCCGTCCCCTTTGTCGCTCTCTCCACCATCGATGCCGCTTTCCTCATGAGTTCGGCGGCATCGCCCATCAGCTTCACGCGATCGGCTATGCTGACGGACGGTCTGGAAGGACGTCCTTTACTGAACGTGTATCTTCCCGGCGTCTTCTTTCTCAGCCCTATCTGGTACGTGCATTTGGTACATTTTCTTCCGATATCGGTATCTCGGCCGTCCAATGTGGAATTATTTATCACATCCATGGGAAAACCGCAGACCGGACATATCTCCGGAGCGGATATCTCGTCATACACGTTGTATTCTATCTCTATCCTAAGGATGTCGCGGTCAACGGCAACTTTCCTTATACGTTCGCCGCTGACACGGTAATTCTCATCCTCCTTTCTCAATTCTGTGAGGACCAGTTCTCTCATGGCATTCTGCGACAATATCTGACGGTTCCTTTTCATCACGGCGCGTATCGCATCTTCCAATCGGTCGTCGCTCGGTATCCTGTGCACGATATCGCCGGGTGATAGTTATCGTGCCGTAAATATGTTTAGAAAGGC
>WRKA01000066.1 GCA_009778265.1 Methanomassiliicoccaceae archaeon
TCCTTTAAGTCCCTCTTCTTCCCCTTTGCGGAACACGAACGCCTCTTCCAGGTATTCGCAGAATTTGTATACGGTCTCTTTACGTATTCTTCCGTGTTCTTTGGTCAGTTCCGTGAACACATTGCTTAAGGATGTAGGGGATGCGATGTTCTCGCACAGGAACATCACTATTCTTTTCAGTACGGTGTCGTTCCTCAGTTTATGCTTTTTCACGATGTCCTTGAGAACGATGCTTCCGTAGATGTCGCGTATCACGGAATAGGCGTCGTTATCGGAATGACCGGATATCCATGTAACGGGAAACCCTCCCTGGTGTAGCATCATCTCGAAAACGTCATCCTCGGATGCGTTCTCGTCTATCGTCCTCCTGAATTCCAGGCATTCCGTGAAGGACAGCGTCTGGATGTCGAACGCGACATATCTTCCGCTTATGTAAGTGGAATATTCCGATGACAGGAGATGTGAATTCGATCCCGTGATATATATGTCGAACACCCCTTCGTTATTGAAAGAGGCTATGACCTTCTCCCAGCCCTCGACCTCCTGCACCTCGTCGATCATCAGCACATTTTTGACACCTTCTTTAACGGAGGCGGAAACATACCGATACAATTTGTCCGGATACGCGATATCCGAATTCGAATACAATTCGAAATCGATGAACACAATGTTGGCGTCGGGATAGGTGGTCGATATCTCGTCGGCGATCATTTTCAGAATGCAGGATTTCCCCCCTCTTCTTATCCCCGTCAATATTTTGATGTAAGGCTTGCCTATGTGCGGCCTTATTCTTTTGAGATATCTCTCGCGGCGGATCAGTTTTCCTTTTATGTCGTTCACGAAGCGTCATTTCTCTCCGCAGATATAATACTATTGATTTTTGTCCGCTATAGCGGTACACTTTTTTATTTTTAGGTGTTTTTGTCCGCTATAACGGTACAGTTTTTCAAAGGCGCAGAACGAAGAAGACCATCGCCGGATACCGGTCACAGGCTCAAAGAACGGCAGGCCGTCAGCGGCTAAGCCATATGTGCGCCGGCGTACTTCTTCATGCCGAGGAAGCCCCGAACAGGGCGTATTCGAAACCGGACCGGGACCGAACTCAAAACGAAAAAAAGGAACGGCGTTCACGGACGCCGTTCCGCCGAAACCTTTTGATCTTCTTTCCCGGAAAAGAAACAACAGCCTGTGCCGGCATATTGCATGCACAATTACCGCAAAGACATCGTCGGGTCACACGAACATGGCCATGTAAATAGGAATATACACGATATTTCCCTCGACCCTGAGGTCCTTGGTATGGATCACAAATCCCATATCCGCTCTCGATGAGAACTTCTTCATAAAACGGTCAAGGGACGCGTGTCTGCCGGAGGGCCCGGATTTCGTTTCGACGGGCATCATCTTTTTTCCGTCCGCGACGACGAAGTCCACTTCCTGCATGTTCGCTGACTCTTTGACGGAGAACTTGCTGAACACAAGTTTGTGTCCGGACGATACGAGTTCCTGAGCGACCATGTTCTCGAAGAACATGCCTCTGTTGATCCTCATCTTGTTCTTCAGGATGTTTCCGTAGACCTCGTCGCGATCGCCTACGTTGGAATCGAAAGAGGACGTTATCAGCAATCCGGTGTCCGCCATATACATCTTGAATGTGTATTCATCCAGATCCAGGTTCAGAGCGGGACTCGGGTCGCTGTTGCGGTAGCACACGTTCACTATTTTCGATTCGCTCAGCCATGTTATGCTGTCAAAATATTCCCTTGTCTTCGAGCCCTTTCTGAGCTGGGACGGACTGAACGTCTTCTCATGTTTGGACAAGAACGACGGTATCATGAACAAGATGCGCTTGGACTTGGACCCGCGATCTGCTTTGATCTTCGTCACGTCCTCGTAATATAATTTCAGGATCAGGCGTTTGGCCGTTTCAACGGCGTCAAAATTCTTCTTTTCCAGATATGCTTCCACCGACTGAGGCATACCTCCGACGAGCATGTATATGCCGTACGTGTCCATGATGCGTTTATGCATAACGGGACCCAGAGGCGAACGGTCTTCGAACGCTTTCCTGAGCAACGATATCGTCATCTCGTCGTTCTGAGCCCAAAGGAACTCCTCAAAGTCCATCGGATGCATGTCTACGGACATCTCCTCGGAAGGGATCAGTATGTCGGAGACATTCTGTTTTATGGACAGGAGCGAACCTGTTTCAATATAATCGTATCTTCCGTCCGCGACCAGGTGTTTGATCATCTGTCTCGCCAGCGGGAACAGTTGCACTTCATCGAATACGACGACACTCTCGCGTTCATACAGTACGGTCTTGTATATCTGCTGCAGATATAGGAAGAATCGGTCGATATCTCCTGCGTGATGTGCGAACAGGTCTTTGACATCCTCGCTGACCTTTGAGAAATCTATGATTATATGAGACCTGTACTCATTTTCGGCGAATTGCTCTACCACGGTGGTCTTCCCGACACGCCTTGCCCCCTCTATAAGAAGCGCGTACTTTCCTCCGTAGTTTTCTTTCCATTCGGAGATCCTGTCGTAGATCTTTCTTTTGAAGATGGCCATCGTATCGTCCAGAAGTTATCAAATACACCTATATTAAATTATATATGGCCGCGAAATACACCTACAGTAAATATCTGAGTCAGATTTAATACACCTATATTACAAATCGTCGGCCTCAGATGATCATATCGGAGAGCGGACCGAACGCTCATTTCAACACGAACGTTCAATCTGTTTCTCTTCAATGAATTCGATGGGTATTTAACGCATACATTCAATCACTCTTCGAGATAATGAACGTCGACGACACGGTGGAAGCGATAAAGAGCATGGAGATACGCGGAGCGGGACGCATCGCGAGAGCGGGGGCGGAAGCGATCAGCGCTCTCGCAAGGTCGCATGAATGGAAAGATCTCGGCGCGATGAGGAAGGACGTCCTCGAAGCGAAAGAGAAGATCATCGGTTCCAGGCCGACCGCGGTATCCCTGCTCAACGGCGTTCAGTTCACGCTGAAAGGTTTCGATGAATGTAAGGACGTCAAAGAGGCCAAAACCTTACTGATCAAGAATTCAGAGGCGTTCGTGAAAGCGTCGAACGATGCTGTTTCGATAATCGGAAAGATAGGCTCGCGGAGAATAAAGGACGGCGCCGTGATCATGACGCACTGCAACAGCAGCGCCGCACTGGAATGCATCAAGGAAGCTCACAGGTCCGGAAAGAAGATAAAAGTTTATGCGACCGAATCCAGACCATGGAGACAGGGTATTCTCACCGTGAACGAATTGGCGAAGGAAGGCATAGATGTTACGTTGATAATAGACAGCGCCGTCCGTTCCGTGATGAGAAAGGTGGACATCGTTCTGGTCGGCGCAGATACAATAACATCGAACGGCGCCGTGATAAACAAGATCGGAACGTCACAGCTCGCATTAGCCGCGAATGAATCCCACGTACCGTTCGTCGTCTGCAGCGAAACGTATAAGATCTCACCGCAGACGCTTTTCGGCGACATGGTCACGATCGAAGAGAGGGACATAGGCGAGATCGTCAGGG
>WRKA01000067.1 GCA_009778265.1 Methanomassiliicoccaceae archaeon
CCCTGACGGGAGCAGCCTTACCGTGAACTACCGACGTTCGCGAGGTAGCGGGGCTGAGGAACCGATGCGGATAACCGACGGGTTGAAGTGGCGTCAACCCCTGTGGCCTGGCATTACGATCTTTTCGGACCGCAGCCCGTGATTATATCTTTGGAGAAATCGAAAAGGACCTTTGACTCGCCGCCGCTCCGCAGTATCAGTTCGCTGGAATCGCTGACCTTTCCGACGAGCGCCGCGTCCACGTTCACCGTCCTGAACTTATCGATCAGGCGCTGTGTGTTCTCGGGCCTGCATGAGAATACGAACCCGTATCCCTGATAGGTGAGGAACCATTGTATCATGTCCGTGTTGTCGGGACGCGGTATCTTATCGATGTCGATCACACCGCCCTTCCCCGAGGATTCGAGCAGCATCCCCATCGTTCCGATACAACCGGGATTGCTCATATCCTTTCCCGCCGTGACCAGATGTTCTTTTGCAATTTCGCACATAAGGGCCATCTGCTTCTGAACGAAGATATCGTCCTTTCTTGTGGTCGTATCGAACGCGTACCTCAGACCGTCGGGAAAGAAACCGTCCGTGTCTATCGCAAAGACGATATCGTCACCGGCGGCGGCGGTGCTGCTCCGTATCAGGTCCGATCTGGGCACCGTCCCTATTATCGATATGTCGATGGCGCTGTAGTCGCAATCGGGATGCGTGTGTCCTCCGACGATCGGAACGTTGAATTTCCTTACCGCGCGCTCCATACCTTTGAGAAGTTTCGAGCACACCTTCCCGTCGTTCATCGACATTATATCGACCATGGCCAAAGGCCTTCCGCCCATTGCGGCGATATCGTTCACATTCACAAGAACGGCAAAATATCCCGCATAGAACGGGTCCGCCTTTACCAGCGACTCCATTATGCCGTCGGCCGCGAAAAGTATGCAATCGTCGCCGTAAGATATCGCGGCGGCATCCTCGCCTTCCGCCGCCAGCACATCGTTGAATCCCGAGACGGGCAAGAAGTGAACGATCTCGTGCACCGTGTTCTTTCTGGTGATGCCCGAGAATCCTCTTATCGCTGAGACGATGGCGTCGAGGTCCATGATGCGCCATTTTCCTCAAGTGATAAAAAGGTAGCGATGGTCACATCAGCTTGGATTGTTTCGTCTCGGCTATCAGATGTCTGGACTCCGTGGAGTCCAACAGGATCGTGATCAGGACCTCGTTCAGCAGGTCCGGCATCTCCTCGAGGGGTCTGACCGCCGCCTGGGCCGGAACGATGTTCCCCGCTCTTTTAAGGATCTTCTTGTAATCCGCCGCATCCTCTTCCGATACGGGCACCCCTATCGGTCTGCTGACCCCGGACGCCTTCAGTTCGGACACGAATATCGGCCTCTTGAACATCCTGAACAATGTGTACAGGATCAGTTCGTCGGGATCGTCGGAAACTTTGCGGCATGCCTTTCCCACCTGTTCGTACACGCTTTCCGGAAGTGCTTTCGTGACCTGATATATCTTAGAGGGAGGTATGTCCCTTTCCTTCAGATAGCCTATGTCCGTCATCGCTCTCAGATAACCGGTAAGAATGAGCCGATGGTGTTTGATCCCTTTCGATTCGAGGCTCTTGGCCAGAGCGCTTATCGAAAGACCGTCCCGGCCGAGGGTCTCCAAAAGTATCCTGTTGAAGTCTTTCTCGGGATTGAACATAATATATTGATAACAGACCTGATAACTTAAAACTTCTGATGGATCCGTATGAATAGTATTAATAATATGCCTTTTTTCCGTCTTCGGAGATATGTCCCCCGCCACGTCGGAAAGACGGATGGAATTATCAGAAGAATACGTCTGTTAGGAATCTTAACGGCGAGTTCCAAAATTGTGAAGATACCTATATCCCATTTGTGAGAAGATATCCAAAAATATATCTTAAACGGAGGTGAATAAAAAATGCTGGCTATATAAAGTAGGTAATCAATATGGTAACAAACCAGATAATTAACATCAATAAACGTTTTACCAGACCTAGTTCAGAAATTTCTTTATATCGGTATCGTTGTGTGATTGTGCTTAGGGGAATGCACAATGATAGAGAATAAGAACACCAAGCAGGTCTCGAAGAAGGGCGAATCCACGGACACCATACTGTTCGTAAGAACCTCGGACGAAGAGATAAAGAAGTGGGACAGAGCAAGGATATATGATGCTCTTATACGCGAGACGGATGCGAACGAGGATGTTGCATCGATCATCTCCAAAGAAGTAGAGAAGATGATCGTCAAGATGGATTTCGATTACATTACAGCTCCGCTTATCAGGGAACTGACCAATGCCAAACTTGTTGAGTACGGATTGGAGAGGATAAGAAAACAGCACACGAGGCTCGGTGTGCCGATATATGATGCACGCGAGATCATCATGAGCCCGAACAAAGAGAACGCCAACGTTCCGCACGGGCCGGAGGCCACGAACCTCACACTTGCGGAACACATCAAAAAAGAGTTTGCGCTGCTTGAGGTGTTCAGTCCGGACATAGCGGATGCGCACATGAAAGGATTGGTGCATCTTCACGATCTCGGCATGATCGATCGTCCGTACTGCAGCGGACAGTCCATCGAGTACGTGAAGAAATTCGGCCTTAACTTACCGAACGCGCTGTCGATAGCGAAACCCGCCAAACATCCCGAGGTGCTGATAGAACAGATCATAAAGTTCTCCGCGGCGCTGCAGGGACACTTCGCCGGAGCTATCGGATGGGATGCGTTCAACGTTTTCCTTGCGCCGTATCTCGTGGACGTCGACGACGTAAGGATGAAGCAACTCGCTCAGATACTGATCTACGAGTTCGCACAGCAGGCCGTGGCGAGAGGCGGACAGTCGATATTCAGCGATATCAATCTTTACTGGGAGACGCCGGACCACTTCGTCGGTGTTCCGGCCATCGGCCCCGGCGGCCAGTTCACCGGCAAGAATTATGAGGATTATGCGACGGAGGCACAGCGCTTCGTCAACGCGCTGATAGACGTATATATGGAAGGGGACGCGATGGGAAGACCGTTCTTCTTCCCCAAACCGCAGGTCCACATCACGGAGAAGTTCTTCAGGACAAAGGGACATAACGAATTCTTGACCAAGATATCCAAACTTGCGTCTGAGAAAGGTAACACATACTTCGTGTTCGACCGCGGGAGCACCGCGAAGATCTCGGAATGCTGCAGGCTCGCGTTCAAACTGAACGACGAGGACCTTGCGGAAGCGAAACAGCCGTGGAAGATGAGATTCTCGGCGATGCAGAACGCCACCATCAATCTTCCCCGTATCGGATACATGGCGGAAAGGAACGACGACAGATTGTTCAAGCACATAAAGGAGTCGATGGAACTGGCGGTGAAGGCGCACATGCAGAAAAAGGATTTCCTCAAACATCTGCTGGATCTGAAGAACCACGGTCCGTTAGCACTCCTCGCCATGAACCTGGACGGCGAACCGTATTACAGGATCGAGAAATCGTCATATCTGATCGGAATGGTGGGACTGAACGAATTGGTACAGTATCACTTCGGACAGGAGATGCACGAATCCCGCGAAGCGCTGATGTTCGGA
>WRKA01000068.1 GCA_009778265.1 Methanomassiliicoccaceae archaeon
GTAATCGCCGAGCATCACCGCTTTGAGGCTCCTTTCCAGGTCGGTCCTTCCCTCGACGATTATTATCTCCGGATCTACACCCGACGACGTGAGTATATCGACCGACTCCTGAACCATCTCCCTCATCGTGTCGGTGGTGTCCTCTTCGCACAGGAACACCGGTCTGCATTTCGATCTCTGCACACATTCGGACCATCCCGTTATCTCGTTGTGGCCCATCTCCTGGATCGTTCCGCTGAATGCCATCATCTTTGAATTCTCATTGATCTGGGTCTTCCATCTCATCGCCACCGACGCCAGCGGACCGGCGGCATATACCGCCGGCACGGTACCGTACATCCTCTCCGCTATCCTCTTCGCTTCGCTGTCGGTGTTGCGCATCCATATGTTGCCGCGGCACTTGCGCAGCATCGGTATAAGTCTTATCAGTTCCGATCTTATCTTCGGGCCGCCCGTGATCTCTATTATGTTGGCAAGATAACCTATCGTCAGACCTATCGAACTTCTGGGCTGCATGTTCCCCGGAAGTTCGATGAGCTTGTCGCTGTTCAGCAGACATTTATCCCTCAGGTCCCCGCCTGCGGTTATAACGACCAGCGTGCATCCTTTTTCTTTAGCGTGGTCGTACATCATTAACGTCTCCCTTGTCTTCCCGGAATAACTGGATGCTATCACTAATGTGTTCTCATCCGCCCAGCTCGGGAGTTTTGTCGATCTTATCACTTGTACCGGAACGTTCCACGATGTCATCACCGCGTCCGCGATTATATCTCCCGCTATCGCCGACCCGCCCATACCGCATATGCACATCCTGCTGAAACCCGTCGGCATCCTCAGTTTTGTTTTGACCGCTTTGGAGAGTCCGTCGACGAATCTGTCGACCTCCTGCATCATCTCCTTCGGTTCCGCCTGCTGTTTGTTCTCCACCGACATATCACATCCCCCAGAACGGTTCTTCTTTTCTTTTTATTGATATTATTTCGTCGAGCGTCATCCTCTCGTCCTCGGTGATGTCCGTCTTCGCAATATCTTTAACCGCCGACGCCAGAAGATCTACGTAGATCACATCGCCGACGTCCGCCTGTCTTCCTATCGTTATATCATCGATAGCGACCGCGACCTCCTGACCCTGCGTCGCCTCCTTGATCACTTCCTCGCCCGAACGTATGCTTCTTATCCTGCCCATCGAACGGCCGTCCGGCATTATCAGCCTCTGATTCGGCCTCAGCCTTCCCGCCAGCACCCGGACGCCGACGATCGCCGGCTTCGCCGCCCTGAATATGCAGTTCGGAAGTATCTTGAATTTTGCCGGGAACGAAAATTCCGATCTTATGTCGGCGTCCTGCCTCTTTTTCGTCTCCTCGAGCCATTCCTGATATTCTTCTATGAGTCTGTAGACAACTTGATTCGTAAAGACCTTGATGTCCTGCGATTCTAATTCCGCGGACGCGTCCTTGGACAGTTCCGCGTTGAACCCCAGTATGACCTTGTTGAGCTGCGTTCCGCATGCCGCCGTATCCACGACATCGCGTCTGGATATCTCCCCGATCCCGTATTTTCTTATCGGGATCGAAGCCGCCTTCGCTTCGTACGCCAGCGCTTCCAGCGAACCGATCGCATCCGCCTTGATCGTGATGCCGTCGTCCTGCGTCTCTATCTTCACGGAGGATTCTTCCTTCATCTCCGCCACTGCCGGATCGTTTGGTCCGGTGACCACCATCAGCGGTGCGCCCGCTATCACGCCTTCCATATTCTGGCATGATATCTTGACCCCCGCTGCCGCATTTAATTCTTTAACGGAATCGAACCTGTCCCTCGGATCGCGTATCTCATCAAGCGGTTTCGGTTTCAGTATCGCCTTTATCTTGGTCACGACCGGCGCGCCTCTCGTTCCCAATGCTACCGTATCCCCTCTTTTCAGGACGCCTGAGTACAATATCATATCAAGCGTCTGACCCAATCCCTTTTCCTCTTTGACCTCGAGTATCGTCCCCTTTCCGGGACCTTCCTCCTTTGACAGCTGCGATTCGAGGAAACGCTGCGCCAGACCCACGAGCATCAGTAAAAGGTCGGGGACCCCCTCCCCTTCTTTTGCACTTACCGGTATCAGCGCCACGGCCTTCGTGAAATCGTCGATACGGTCGTACCTGTCCGCCGGAACTCCCTCCGCCGCCAATAAGGAAATGATGTGGTACATCTTTTCGTTAAAAGCTTCCATCGTATGTTCCTGCTGCTGTTTCTCCGCGAGAACAAAAGGTCTTCCGCGCTCGGGCATCCATCCCTGGATCGTGTCGATCTTGTTCATTGCGATAACGAACGGTGTTTTGTACTGCTTCAGTATCCTAATGGATTCGATCGTCTGCGGCTTCAGCCCCTCTCTGATATCGATCACCAGTACCGCAAGGTCCGCCAAAGAACCTCCTCTCGCTCTCAGCGTGATGAAGGAATGGTGTCCCGGGGTGTCTATGAACAGCAGCCCGGGAACGTTGAATTTCTTTTTGCCGATAAGGCCGCCGCATATCTTGTAAATGTGCTCTATCGGAACTTCCGTGGCTCCGATATGCTGCGTTATGGCGCCGGCCTCCCTGGAAACCACGGAAGTTCCCCTGATGGTGTCCAAGAGTTTCGTCTTCCCGTGGTCCACATGACCAAGGACGCTCACGACCGGCTGTCTTATCGCCATTTTATCACCTGACGGTGATGCTTACTCATAGATCCATTGATCTGTTGTTCTTTGGTATTCGACCAGTTCCTCCGGCTTGAAGAAGATGGATATCTCCCTCTCCGCCGACTCGACGGAATCGGAACCGTGTATGATGTTCCTTCCCGTCTGCATACCGTAGTCACCGCGTATCGTTCCCGGAGCGGATTCTTTTGGATTGGTTTTACCCATCATGTTCCTGCATACGTTGACCGCATCTTCGCCTTCCCATACCATCGCGAGCACCGGCCCCGACGTGATGTATGATATCAGCGGGTCGTAGAACTTCTTTCCCTTGTGTTCGCCGTAATGTGTCTCCGCGGTCGCTTTGGGAATGAGCATGAACTTCATCGCAACGAGTTTCAGTCCTTTTTTCTCGAAACGGGAGACGATCTCGCCCGACAGCCCTCTTTGGACGGCGTCGGGTTTGATCATTAGGTAAGTTCTCTCCATGGAGATCACTTCTTTTCGGCCGCCTTCAGGCGCGCTTTCTTCTCCGTTTCGAACTTTGCGGTCCACCTTGTCGTTCTCGGGACGCGTCTCAGTTCTATCATATTCTTGTAGCATTTCGACGTGCAGAAGTTCAGTACCGTACCGTCCTTCTTCACGAACATCTTTCCCGTTCCCGGCTCTATCTCGGAACCGCAGAACGAACAATGCCTTTTCTCGACCATGGGATCACCTCATCCCCAGTTTCCTGGCCTCTCTGGATGTTTCGCGTAGCATAAGAATGTCGCCCATCCTTACCGGGCCCATGATGTTCCTTGTGATTATCCTTCCTTTATCGCGGCCGTCGAGCACACGTACCTTTACCTGTGTTGCTTCGCCGGTCATTCCGGTGCGGCCGATTATCTCGACCACTTCGGAAGGGATGCTATCTGCGTCAGCCATTCGGATCGCCTCACTTCTTCA
>WRKA01000069.1 GCA_009778265.1 Methanomassiliicoccaceae archaeon
CGGCAACGTTTTCGCGGATGAATTAGAATACTCTTTTTGTAAAATACAGCGGTACTAATATATATTAGAAACTACTGGGTGTTAAGGGGGACATATCGGTGTTAAAAATAGAGGACCTGCATGTTGAGATAGGAGGAAAGGAGATCCTTAAGGGTATCAACCTTGAGGTTAAGGAAGGACAGACCTGCATACTGTTCGGTCCGAACGGTTCCGGTAAATCGACATTATTGGCGGCCGTTATGGGACTCGGTCATTGTAAGGTCACGAAAGGACGTATCTTCTTCAATGACGAAGAGATAACGAATATGCCGATCGACCAAAGAGCGAGATTGGGGATAGGGATGATGATGCAGCGCCCGCCCAACATAGTCGGCGTAAAACTGAAGGACCTTGTGCGAACCGTGAACGACGACACAAATTCCATGGTCAGCAGGTCCGGCGAATTCAATATGAACGATTTCCTGGAGAGGGACGTGAACGTCGGTTTCTCCGGAGGCGAGATAAAACGTTCGGAACTTCTGCAGCTTACCGCGCAATGTCCGGGGTTCGTCCTTCTGGACGAACCGGAATCGGGCGTGGACCTTGAGAGCATAGATCTTGTCGGTAAGAAGGTATGCGACCTCCTTTACGGATGTTCGTGCCACAGAAAAGGGAACGAAGTTTCGGCGTTGGTGATAACACATACCGGTCAGATACTGGATTACATAGGGGCGGACATCGCTTACGTTCTGACCGACGGGGCCATAGTCTGTTCGGGAAGACCGACGGACCTTTTGAAAGATATCAGAGAGAAGGGATACAGAGAGTGCGTGCAATGCAGGATAATAAAATTGTGAAGGATGCCCTCGGGAAGAAAGCGGACTACGGTCCGGACATCGACCTGAATGAATATCAGGAGGGAACATACACTCCGGAGACGATAGAAGACATTGAGAAAGTGTCGGGCGAAATGAAAGAAAGGATGATGGACGTAGGCGTCACGCCGTGCAGGAACGGCCGCTCGGGGACCATGATATTCATGGATAACGGGCCTTCCCACGTCTCATCGGATACGTCGGATGTGGAACTTATCCCGATAAGGGTGGCGGCGAAGAAATACGACCTTTCCGAATATCTCTGGAAAGCCGTCAGACCGGACAAGGACAAATACACCTCTAAAACGTATCTCGAGAACGCGGACGGCTATTTCATCCGTGTGAAAGAAGGAAAGAAGGTCGCGGACCCGATACAGACATGCATGATGCTCAACAGGAACAAAGGCATTCAGGCGGTACACAACATCATCATTGTTGAGAAGGATGCGTCGCTGAACATCATCAACGGATGCACGACCAGTAAACACGCCAACGATTCTATGCATATAGGCGTCTCCGAGACGTACATAAAAGAAGGCGGTTCTCTCTCCTTTTCAATGATACACAACTGGGGCGAGAACACGCATGTGCGCCCCAGGTCCGGCGCGATACTGGAGAAGAACGCCAAGTTCGTCAACAACTACGTCCTTCTCAATCCGGTCGGGTCCATTCAGTCGTATCCGTCCGCACATCTGAACGGGGAAGGGGCATCCGTGAAGTTCAACAGCATATGCTTATCGCATAAGGGATCGGACATCGATATGGGATCGCTCGTGGTCCTCAACGCTCCGAAGACCAGTGCGGAAGTTATGTCAAGAAGTATCACGCTCGGCGGAAAGATGATGGCCCGCGGAAAGCTTATTGGTAATGCGAAGGGGGCGAGAGCGCACCTCGAGTGCAGAAGTCTCGTGCTCAGCAACGACGGTATAACGTTAGCTGTGCCGGAACTGGAATCGAGCGTCGCCGACGTCGAGATGACGCACGAGGCCGCCGTCGGGAAGATAGCGAGGGATCAGGTCGAATATCTTATGATGCGCGGTCTCACCGAGGACCAGGCGGTAAGCATGATCGTCAAAGGGTTCCTGGAAGGCGGTATCGTGGGATTACCGGAACATCTGAAAAAAGAGATCGACGCCGCGGTGGAGAAAGCGAACCTCGGTTCGTGATCACGGACCCGGATGCCGAAGAAAGCCGCTACGGATCGGAGCGTCCTTCGATCACGTGCAACGTGTTGCCTTCGCTGTCCAGGAATGATGCGTATACGCCGAGCGGTCCTCTCTGAGGATGTCTTATCATAACGACGCCGTCATCGACCATCCTTCGGTTGAATTCGAACGGGCTGACGACACGGAGGAACAGTCCGGTATCCTTACCGGCGTCCCTGCTCTTCTTCAGTACGATCCTGCCTCCTCCGTCAAGCCTGAGGACCGCCGCCGTATCGTCCGCCGATACCTTTTCCAGTTTCAGGATGCTGCAGTAGAAATCCGTTGCGCGGGAGATATCCTTAACGGGTATCTCCGCGAATGCCAACGAAAGCGGAAGACCTTCCGTGGTGTATTCGAAATTGCATCCTCCCGGGTCGCCGATAGGCATGACCGTATGATGACGAACAAAGCTATACGTCTTCCGCAGGATACTTATACCGGGGCGGGGAGGGAACGATAACTTTATTCCGTTATCCGTTAATGACGGAATCATGGCTAAAGGCAGACCTATGATAAGCGAGAGCGATCTCAAACTGAGCGAATCCCTCGGAAAGATAAAGCACGTGATAATAGTGATAAGCGGTAAGGGCGGAGTGGGAAAGAGCACCGTCTCGTCGAACCTTGCGCTGTCGCTGGCGATGAAAGGTCTCAGAACGGGAATAATGGATGTCGATATACACGGACCGAACATACCGAAGATGTTCAACCTTGAGAACGAGCAGATGCTCGTGGAAGATGAGAAGTTGGTCCCGGTGATGGCATCGAACGGTCTCAAAGTGATGTCGATGGCCTTCCTCCTTCCGGAAAAGGATGCTCCGGTGGCCTGGAGAGGTCCTGTGAAGATGGGCGCGATCAGACAGTTCCTGGAGGATGTGGCGTGGGGAGAACTTGATTATCTGGTCGTAGATATGCCTCCGGGGACCGGCGACGAGGCGATATCGATAATTCAGCTGATACCGAAAGCGGACGGAATGGTCGTTGTCACCACACCGCAGGACGTTGCGCTGCTGGACAGCAGGAAATCCATAGTGTTCAGCGCTCAGGTTAAGATACCTATAATCGGGATCATCGAGAACATGAGCGGTTTCATCTGCCCGCATTGCGGCGAACGTTCCGACATATTCAAAACGGGCGGCGGTGAAAGGACCGCGAAAGAGATGGATATACAGTTCCTCGGACGCATCCCCATAGAGCCGGCGATCGTGATAAGCAGCGATTCCGGAACTCCGATCGTTGCGTCGGCGCCCGATTCCATATCCGCGAAGGCATTCATGGATATTGCGGACAAAGTGATAAGGACGATCGGGTGATCCCTTGAGAGCGGGAGTTCTGGCGGAAGGGGATTCCTTGGATTCCTATGTCGCCGACGATTTCGGTCATGCCCCGTACTTTCTGATCGTCGATATGGATACTCTCGATCACGAAGTCATAAAAAATGAATTCGTGAACGCCGAAGGCGCGGGAATGAAGGTGGCGGACGCGATCGTCGGCCTCGGTGTGGATGTGGTCATCACCGGCGGCATCGGACCGCACGGATACAATAAACTGACGGGTG
>WRKA01000070.1 GCA_009778265.1 Methanomassiliicoccaceae archaeon
GTTGCGTATGATCGGTAATCATGGGGCTGTATCCGGCCTCATCCTCCATTCCGGAGCCCTATACCTCTTCCCCGCCGGAGGACCTCTCCGCGGGTGCACTTTTTCACTAATCGTTAGCCGCCCCCTTTATAGAAAGGGCGCGGCGAACTTCCCGATTATCGGAGATATATTTAAAGGTTTTCTAACTCCGATTTTCAAGCATCACCCGGACAGTATCCGGACACCCGATGGTACGCATCGAGCAGACCGCCTACACTGATATTATATATATAATTATGCGACCGGGGCGCTCTCGCGAGAGCCGCCGACCCGCCGACAGAACACATTATTATCTATCTTGCTTCTATTTGCGGCGAATTCGCCAAATTAAAACCTGAGATATCATTGTTCTCGGAGGTCCACCGGAACGAATTCGCCGAATATCTCTTCCTGCGTCATGCCGCATTCCTCCACTTTCTTCTTCGCTCTTCGTCTCATGTTATAAACTGCCTGCAGCGTGACGCCCAGGGAATCGGCCATTACCTGCGGGGTTTCATATACATCAATGAGATATGCGCGCGCTTCCTTGTATGACAGATCGGCGCATCTCTGCAGGCAGTCCACCTGCATGGCGTGCAACATCTCGTACAGCCTGTACCTTTGAAGCATGCGGTGAACATGATCGGGGTCGTCGGACACAACAGCCGGTCTTTTTGCCATGATGTAACATGGATGTTACATATTTAATTTATTCTCTTATGCCTGCCCGGTTCGTTCTGAAAGTCTCTGGTCACTATCCTTGCGACCTTCACGGGAATGTGTTCTCCGAATATGTCTTCCAACGTCATGCCGCTTTTCCTGACCTTGCTCTTTGCTCTTCTCTGAAGATTGTACACCGCCTGCAGAGACGTTCCGAAATAATCCGCCATCGTGAACGTGGACTCGTAACTCTCGATCAGATATGCTCTCGCTTCTTTGTACGAAAGACCTACGCGTGTCTGCAGGCGTTCCATCTGAAATGTGCGTATCAGATCATCCATTGCGCTTTTCTGAAGCGTTTTTTCCACCTCGTACGGAGGAGGGATGATGATACGGGGCCGTCTTGCCATGAGTAACATTGATGTTACATGCTTATTTATCTCTTCCTCTCTTTCTTAGTTCTTTCCCATGCTCTTTCGCCGTTTTTTCAGTTTTATCCTTCAGTTCCCCTATGTTGCTTTTGTCAAAATTCTTGCTAAGTGATCTAAGAGCATCTTTTCCTTTCAGTCCGGGAGCACCTTCGGTCGAGTTCCCGACGAAAAGTTCGCGGTCTTCATCCATCATCTCATAAGCGTCATCCGTTGTTTCTGCGGCTTCTGATTTAGTATAGTATCCTGCGTATTCCACTCTTACATACGGATTGAGACGTATCACCACCTCAGCGACCGTTGCCGCTTCCTCCAAATTTCTGTCATCGGGATCGTTGCTGTTGCCGCAAGACGCCGTGACCGGATCCGTCCTGTCCTCGTCATGCCATCTGAGAGCGTGGACTATCTCATGAATTATCGTGTTCTGGAGTACACTGTTCGGACGTATGCGCACAAGATTATTTTCTTTGTGTAATCGTCCGGCGCACCCTTAAGTTTCCAATCAACGACTATCTCAAGTTTTTTATATTTTGAAAGTGCGCTCAGTTCTTTGCTGTTAAAAGAATCCTCGAGTACTTTCTGGATCGCTGTCCTGTCGGCTTCCAGCCGAGAACTGATCACGATCCCTTTCGGAGATTTCTCTCGAACGGCCGTTCTTCTTTTGTTTTCTTTGATCACCATTGACGTAACGATATCAATGAACGTCGTTCCCGATCCGTGATGATGGTCCGCCGTTCCCGTTTTTGTTCTTTCTTCGGTTTCTGTCATATAAAAATAATATTATATATTTTATTTATAACTCTGACAGGGAGAGGTCACCGAAAGTACTCTGAAAAATATCTTGCTTTTACACATAGCCAGTATCTGAATTATTACTTGGGAAGCGGCCGAAAGTACCTGCCGTTCCGTCATGGAACGAACAGCACTACCGCGGCGTTCGGAAGCATTCTCTGCAGTTCTCTGAGATGCGGATGATACAGATGGATAAGATCGTCGCGTATCGGTCTTTTTGAGATCAGTTTCGAAACGACGGACGCTTCCGTCCGGCCCTCGACCTTCCATGTGCTCTGCGAGAATGATGTGTCCGTCATGACCATTAACGGAAGTCTCAGAAGAAATTTTTCCTGTTCCGTGCATATTTCGCAAAGTTTACCGATCTCTTCCTTTGTGAACTCGCATGTGTGCCCGTTCCTCGTTCTGTATGTGAGATCGCCGGAATCGACGTGCTCCGCCAGAGTTCTTCTGTTCACCGGCGAATGTGCGTTGATGTCCGCGAGAAGATGTTCTACTTCCACCATTGCCGTATCGTATCGCACAATCTAATAATATACATACGTGCAGCGCTTTCTCGGAACATGGACGAGAGACTCGCCGAAGCGTTGAAGATGCACCCGTGTTACAACGAGGACGCGCATAAGAAGTTCGCAAGGATGCATTTGCCCGTCGCGCCTAAATGCAACATTCAGTGCAATTACTGCAACCGCAAATATGATTGCAGCAACGAATCGAGACCGGGCGTCACGAGCGAGGTCCTTTCCCCGGACGAAGCATTGGAGAAGGTCCGTGCGGTCAGGGAGAAGATACCGGAACTTAGCGTCGTCGCGATAGCCGGTCCGGGAGATCCGCTTGCCAATGGCGAGACGTTCGATACCATAGAAAAGATACACGAGAACTTTCCCGATCTTACGTTGTGCATTTCCACCAACGGCCTTATGCTTCCGGGATACGCGGACCGTTTATTCGAACTCGGGGTCCGTTTCGTCACGGTGACGATGAATTCGTGCGATACGTCGGTATCGTCGAAGATATATGATTTCGTAAGATGGGACGGCAAGAGACTCGAAGGGAAGGATGCGGCCGAACGCCTGCTGACGAATCAGCTGGAAGGCATCGGGAAATGTGTCGCTCTCGGTATGCTGGTGAAAGTGAACATCGTGCTCATACCGGGGGTGAACGACGATCATATCCCGGACCTTGTGAGGTCCGTGAAGAAGTTGGGCGTCTTCATTGTGAACATACTTCCGCTGATACCCGTCGAAGGAACAAAGTTCTCCGGCATGCGCGCCCCTACGCCGGAAGAAAGGAAGAAACTGATGGACCTCTGTTCCGAGGACGTAAGAATGATGAGGCACTGCAGGCAATGCCGCGCCGACGCGATCGGCCTCCTGGATAAGGACAGATCGGGCGAGTTCGTAAGGATAGGGAAATGCGGTTCCGGATGCGGTCCCGTGAATGTGATGGCTGACGGCACAACTAACGGCAGGGTACGTATCGCCGTCGCGTCGGATAACGGTATCACGGTGAACGGCGGATTCGGCAATACGCCGTCGTTCAGGATGTATTCCGCTGAGAACGGCATCGTCACAGAGGAAGGGATCGTGAACATCGGGGATCACGGCGGAGTTTACGGCGATACGCACACAAAGAACATCGCCGATCGCATCATATCGCTGAAAGATGCGGACATCGTCATCGTGAAAGAGATCGGCCCCAGACCGATGAACGACCTTG
>WRKA01000071.1 GCA_009778265.1 Methanomassiliicoccaceae archaeon
GTATCGGCGGGAAAGATGGGAATTCGGTGTTTTCCGGAGGGGGAAGCGGCGGTCAATGAGGATGTCTCCTCTCTCAATCTGAACGACATGGTAAGCGAATGTGCTAAGACCGCGATGTTCATCGAACACGGAAGATTAAGAGAACTTGTCGATCAGCGCGTATCGTCGCCGTCGAACGTGGCCGCGCTGAGGATATTCGACCGTGTCGGGTACGAATATCAGGAAGAGGCGTGCGCCTCCGTCGGAGGAAGATTCTCATGCAACACCACGCAATCCCTATTAAGACCGGAGGTCGTGCGTTACCGGAGGACGATCGGGGAACGTTACGAACCTCCCGGGCATAAACGCATCCTTGTCCTTTTACCGTGCTCGGCAAAAAAACCGTACCACACATCCAAGACGCATCATGCGTTCGCCGACGCCATACACACAGGGGATCACGACGTATTGGTCCACGAGGTCATCGTCACCTCTCCGCTGGGCATCGTCCCGAGAGAGCTGGATGTGTTCTTTCCCGCGTCGGCGTATGACATACCGGTAACGGGGGAATGGAAATGCCAGGAGAAGGAGATGATACGCGGGATGACGGAAAAGCTCCTCGGGTTCGGTTACGATACCGTCATATCGCATCTCGGCGGGACGACGGAACTGATAAGGGGTCTTACCGATCTCGTGGAAACGTGCGTCGGAGATCCGGTGTCGCCGGTATCGCTCAAGAATCTTGAGGGTGCGGTGCGCGATGCCGCGTCCGGGATGGAGAGACCCGGATATCATGAGGACAGACGGGAGAACATACGTTCTGTGCTGAGATTCCAGTTCGGGAAGGATGCTGCCGATGAGCTCATGGACGGTACGGACGTGACGGGAAAATTCCCCTACTGGAAGATGCACTCCGGAAAAAAGCAATTAGGAATGCTGACCGCCGAAAGAGGTATGGTCTCGCTTACGATCGACGGAGCGGAACGTCTCGCAAAAATGAATTGCAACATCGTAGAAATGCTGGATTTCGAGATGAAAGGGAATCTGTTCGCCGTCGGGGTATCGAGAGCGGACCGTTCGTTAAGGACGGGGGATGAGGCTGTAGTGACATTGAACGGTATCGTTAAAGGAGTGGGGGTGGCGATGATGTCCGGGGCGGAGATGGAAGATCTGAAAAGAGGGATAGCCGTGAAGATGCGCCATAAGGCCTGAGACGGCGGTTGACACATGACGGACACCTATTTCTTTGAACTCTCCGGGGAACACCCGTCGATGCCGGCGGCCGAGGCGCTGGCATGCGTCAGGGCGGAGTCGCCGCCGGACGATGTCATAGGACACGTCAGCGGCCCGGGTTATGCGCTGCTGAGATTTGACGGGAACGTCTTCGGTAACGTGACGGAACGTATAGCGCTGACGCAGAAGGCCGGAAGACATCTCGGTTCGTTCGACATCGGCGAGACCGATCGTTTCAGGAACATCACGATACCCGAAGGGACGTTCGCCGTACGGGCGAGAAGGTTCGAGGGCATGATGCGCGACATCGATTCTCAGGACCTCGTCAGAAAACTGGGCGGAGTTCTCTCCAGAAGCAATGACGTGTCGCTGAAAGAACCCGATACAGAGGTCAGAATTTTCATGAGCGATAAGATACACATATTCCTCTGCGACGCGGACATCGACAGATCGTCCTTTGAAAAGAGAAAGGTAGCGGAGAGACCGTTCTTTTCTCCTATCTCGATACATCCGAAGTTCGCACGCGCATCGATAAACCTCACATGCGTGAAAAAAGGGGATACCGTCTTAGACCCATTCTGCGGGACCGGAGGGATAATCATGGAGGCGGCCTCGATGGGAATGAGAGTGATAGCTTCCGATCTTGACGAATGCATGGTCACCGGATGCATAGAGAACATGGAACATTATCATCTGAGGCTGCATGACAGCGACGTCCTCGACATAGGCGACGTTCCGGGCAGGTTCGGAGAGGTGGATGCCGTTGTGACGGACCCTCCGTACGGAAGGTCCGCATCCACGGACGGAGAGGATATCGTAAGCCTGCACCGCCGCGCGGCCGTGTCCGTCGGCAGGTCCTTGAAAAAAGACGGAAAGGCGGTGATGGTCCTCCCTTACGAACTCGGAACGGATGCCGCCGAATACGGAATGAAAAAGGATAACGTATTCGTTCAGAGGGTACACAGGTCCCTGAGCAGACATTACCATGTTCTCTCGAGAACATGAAAGGATCGATGAAATAATAAAATAAATGTTACGGTCCGCCGCGAACGGCGGACCGGGTTTGTAAGATCGTTCAATTAACGGACGTACCCGCCTGTTCTTCTTCCTCCTCGTCGTCGTCATCCGCGGCCAGCCAGAACCAGCAGGCCGTGCATACCGCCAGGGTGAAAAGGATCAATAACGGTAAGATCCAGGACCATTTTCCGAAAAGACCTGATCCGCCATCATCTGATAGGACAGGCGCAGGTTCAACGGTTATGGTAAAGGTGTACGTATAATCCTCTCCGGGTCCGTTCCCGTCGACAATGGTCACGATAATGGTGACCGTTCCGGGACCGGTCGTCGTCAGTATGTTGCCGTCGACGATCTCCGCTCCCGTGCCTCCGTCATTGATGATCTCCCAGATCATCTCGGTGTTCGTAGCATCTTCGGGACCTACCGTTCCGGTAAGTTCCAAAGGCTCTCCGGCAACGACCGTTTCCGGAAGGTCCGTTATTTCGGACACGGGTACGAACGGCTTCACGATGATCGTGAACTCATCCGTATAATCAACTCCGGGTCCGAGTCCGTCGGGTATCGTTACCGTTATGATAACGGTCCCGGGCGTTGTCGCGATCAGGATCCCGTCGATCATCGTCGAACCTGTCGAGCCGTCATCGTTGTCGCTGATGCTCCAGATGATAACTGTGTTCGTGGCATCTTCAGGACCTACCGTTCCGGTAAGTTCCAGCGGTATTCCGACGATCGCCGTATCCGGAATGTCTGTTACTCCGGACACGGGTACGAACGGCTTCACGATTATCTCAAAGTCCTGAGTGTAATCCATACCGATACCGAGACCGTCCTTGATCGTGGCCGTTATGGTAACTGTTCCGGGACCGGTTGCCGATAGTGTGTTATCAACGAACGATGCTCCAGTGCCTCCGTCGGTCTTCACCGACCATATTATGTCCTGGTAGGTGGCGTCGTTCGGATCGACCGTCGCATTGATCTCAGCATCCACACCGGCCGTTACCGTAGAGGGAACGCCGGTTATTCCCGTTACCTTGACGGGCTGCACCGCGATATTGAAGTCCTGAGTGTAATCCATACCGAGACCGAGACCGTCCTTGATCGTCGCAGTGACGATCACGGTTCCGATGGATGTGACATTCAGTTCATTCCCGCTGAACGCAGCTCCCGTGGTGCCTTGGTCCTTTACGGACCAGACTATCATCTTGTACGTCGCTTTGGACGGACTGACCGTTCCTTCAAGAGTTAACGTCTCGCCGAGCGTCATCGTTTCCGGTATTCCGGATATGTCCGTTACCGCTTCGAGCTGCACCGTTATGGTAAAGGTGTACGTATAATCCTCTCCGGGTCCCAGACCGTCGGCAATCGTTACCGTTATTGTTACCGTTCCGGGACCGG
>WRKA01000072.1 GCA_009778265.1 Methanomassiliicoccaceae archaeon
AACAGCGGCTCCACGTGGAAGAGCATCATCATACTGTCGACGATGTTGAACACCAGCAGCAGCACCGCTATCGTAACGATAACGGCGGTCGATCCCTTCTTCAGCAGAGAGCTCAGGAACAGCGCGAATCCGCCCGCGGCGACCATGAACAGCAGCGCGTATCCAAGCGAAAGGAACACGTTCGTATCCACCGAACCGGTGTTCGCCAGCGACAGTATTATGCATATCAGATAGTACAGTCCTACGATCAGACCGCATATTATGTAGCATGCCAGCGCCTTTCCGATGAAGAACGACGTCTTTCTGATCGGTCTCGGGAACATCAGCAGCGCGGTACGTTCTTCGAACTCCGCCGCTATCGTCGGAGCGCAGAACAGCGAGACGCCGATTATTATCAGAAGAGCGACGAATCCTGTGTATCCCGACACAAGTTCCGTCGGGTCGTCCGGAAGCGAACCGTTCAGGTAAAGCGACAATACCGTTATCAGAACTATGACAAGCACCGCCAGACCTACGAAGATCAGCATCCTCCTGCTGCGCAGATGCTTGTATATCTCGTACTTCGTTACGATACCGATCTGTCTGATATCGTCGCTGACCCCCTTTCTGGGATCTTTCTTTACTTCTTCAGTCGTCCCGTCTGTATCTCCGGTGTGTATATGTGTGTCCATCGTATCACCTGGACTCCTTTATCAGATCGAGATACACCGATTCCAGGTTGTCGTTGGAGATGCTGCATACGCTGAGGCCCAATGCCGTGACGTCTTTCAGAAGCATCGCCTGTTCGGAATCCGTGCCGTTCAGCCGAATGTCTATCATACCGCCGTCGAATTCCGCTTTTACGACGTTCGGCAGACCCGTTATCCTCCGTATCGCATCTTCTGTGATATCGTTGAGCACCTTTATCTTCACGGTCCTCGCTCCGGCGCTGTTCATTATCTTTTCCGTCGTATCGTGAACAAGAAGCTTACCGTGATTTATCATTGCTATGCGGTCGCAGAGGTCGCTCACCTCGTACAGCATATGGGAGCTCATGAATATTGTAAGATCGTGCGTCTTCAATGATTTCAGGATCTCGCGTATCTCGATCATCCCTCTCGGGTCGAGACCGGACGTCGGTTCGTCCAGTATGATGACGGTGGGTTCGGCGAGCAGCGCCTGACCCAGCGCTATCCGCTGTCTCATTCCCTTGGAGAACGTTCCGATCCTTTTGTCGGCCCATTCCTCCATCTTCACCTTCTCCAAGATCTCCGGTATCTTTGCAGATAACGATTCCTTGGACATGCCGTTTATACTGCCCAGATACATCATAGTTTCAACCGGAGTAAGATAGGAATAGAACTCCGGCGTCTCCACCACTGTACCGACATCCATCAGCGCGTCCTTGGAATTCTTTGTGACGTCCACGCCATTAAGATGCGCGGACCCGGACGTAGCGTGTATCAGATTCGTCAGTATCTTCAGCGTTGTGCTTTTTCCGGCGCCGTTAGGACCTAAGAAACCGGTGAAGCTGTTCTTCTTCACCGATATCGTAAGGTCATCCACCGCCATAAAGTTCCCATATCTTTTCGATAGCTGTTCTATAACGATCGGGCTGTCATATCCATGAATGATCCCACCTCCTTTTGGGGCTATCTCTTCGGACTTATTATCCTTTCCCCACATACCTGTCTGTTTGTTCGAAACTTCGCTCGTTATATCATCTCCTCTTCATGATATCATATCCGTGTATTTACAATATATATTTAATGTTTATCATTAAATTATTTATGTTATATATTACTCTATTAACGTAAATCGTTAATTTTAAATATAATGTAACAATGAGGTGTCCGGACGGTCCTCCGCCGGGAATGACCGTCCGTTCTTCAGCGATCATTTATCATCGGGCATCCGTATGATATACGTTCTTCCCGCGACCGGTGTTCACATTCTCTCCGTGACGGTACGCCGGGCGGTATCCGTTGCGTGCGGGAACGCATCCGCTTACCCGTATGATTAATGAGAATGGGGTCGGGAGGGAGATTTGAACACCCGTATGCGGATCTGCAGTCCGCCGCAGAGCCCCTATGCTATCCCGACGCTGACTGCGTCAATCTTTGTATCCTATATCAAGTTTCCGTTAAAGCGGCCCGGGGGGGTGCAACACGGGATAAAAATAATAACCGTGTTCTGTATCGTGACACGCATGCATTGCAAGGATGTTTCCGTCAGGGACGTCGATACGGAACTTACGGAAAAGAACATCGGGGAACTGATGAAGGACTGGAAAGCTTACACGAGAGCGGATTATCTTATCTTACGGAACGGCGGCGATCATGCGGTCGTCAGACTTGTGAAGGAGAACGGCATAGATCTTTTCAGAAAGGTCACCGGTCATGAGGTGATCTCGCTTCCTCGCGATACCGTATTTGTCGACAGACACGATACGGATGTGGTGAACGTTCCGGCGATGGCGTCGATACAGAACGAATATCCGGAAAGGACGGTGGTCGTCCGCGGGATGTTCTCGCACATGAATTTTGTTACCAACGTTACACCAATAAAGCTGAACGTCGTCGATAACGTCCCTCCCAGCCCTTCCAAATTGGGGGTGCTGGTAAGAAAGGCCTTATCCACCGGTCTCATCGAACATCCGATCGTTCCCAACGACATCATCATCGATCTGAGTGAGAAGACAGGAGATGTGAGAACGGAGGCGGTGATGTTCCCCTGCAGAGTGTCCAACCTGACAGCCGATATTCCCGTCTATTTTTTGGACGAGGCTCCCGAGATACGCCATGATGTCACGCTCATCGGCTGCGGCCTTTCGAAAAGGATATTCGAATCGCTTTACAAGCGCAGCACCGCGTTCATCAACGTCTGCCCGATGGACGGTATAACCGATACGGATGAAAGGACGATAGTGAAATGCTGCAGGATCAAGGAAGGATATGTGATAGAAGGGAATGTCGCGAAGGTCCCCTGGGGCGCCACCGTTCCCGAAGTGATCGATGCCATCAACGGTCTGTTCCGCTGATCCTCCGGCCGCGGTTGATGGCTCTGTATCCCTCGTCGTTACGTCCGATCCCGCACAATATCTCGCCTAACGCATACCAGGCGTCCGCGTCCTCCGGGAATTCTGTCAGATACCGATGTAAATGCTCTATCGCTTCCGTATGTTCTCCGATGCCGGATAACATCCTTGCCTTTCTGGGTCCTCGGATCTCTTCTTCAACGATCTTGCGCATCTCTTCCTTCGCGTTCTTTTTCAGAACGGCTATCGAATTGACGGAAAGCCACGGATATCTTTCCGTCAGCATGGAAAAATATCCTTCCGCCGATCCGCCGAACTCCGCCGTCCCGTCGACGAATATCGAACGCGGTATGTTCAGCGTCAGGGAACCGTGCTTCAGTACGAATGTGTTCATATCAGAACGGGACCCTGTTCCCCGCGGGATCGCGTCTGAACCTTCCCATCTCCTTCAGCTTCTCCACCTGTTCGCCGCTGAAGACCGGACCGTCCTCGCATACCCGCATGCCGTCCATGACGCACGATCCGCACAGACCCGCGCCGCATTTCATGAACCTTTCCAATGAGACCTGACATTTCACGCCCGCGTCCATGCATGTCCTGTGTACGTGGTACAGCATCAC
>WRKA01000073.1 GCA_009778265.1 Methanomassiliicoccaceae archaeon
GGACGAGAGTTCTTTAACGGTCTTTACGACCGTACTCATTATCTCAGGATGCGCGGGGTTCCCGGGGCCGTGTGATATTATCACCCCGTCAACACCGGACCCGATCATCTCGCCGGCCTTCGCCGTGTAAGGGAAGATCACAATATCATAATATTCGGAAAGGTCCCTGATCATATTGCGGCGTACGCCGCAGTCGATCACTCCTATCTTTATCCCCTTGCCGTTATCGATGGTCATTTTTTCTTTCGCAGATACGAGTTTTACGAGATCGCTGTCCTCTCTCTTCTCTTTGAGCTTTTTCTTCGCGGCATCGATATCCTTTTCTTCGCGGACGATGGCGGCGCCCATGGCGCCTTCGCCGCGTATCATTCTTATTATATCCCTCGTGTCGATTCCGGATATCCCCGGGACCTTGTTCTCCTTGAGATATTCATCCAACGTTCTTCCGCCGTACATGTCCGTCGGGTCCTCGGAATATTCTCTTACCACCAACCCCGAAACGTGGACCGAATCCGATTGAGAGTATCTTTCGTTCACCCCGTAATCCCCGACCAGCGGGAAAGCGGATACCAATATCTTGCCTTTATATGCAGGGTCCGTCAGATATTCTTGATATCCCGACATGCAAGTTGTGAAAATCATCTCATCGAGAACAGCGCTCTCATGTCCGAAGGACACGCCCTCAAGCACCGTCCCGTTCTCAAGGACCAGGAAACAGCGTACCATCGGGTTTATACCATACAGACGAACCATATTTAATGACTGCCGTCCGACAATTACAGCCGTGATACGCACTTGTCCGAATACGGACAAAACGCCCCCATCGGAACGGCGGCGGAGAGTTATTGTAGACCTCTTCGTCAAAGTAACGAAAGATAGAAACATCAGTACGTTATCGGAATGTTCATGCGCCTATTGGACCAGGACCCTCAGGGCGGAAGCATGAGGGTTCAGATAGAAACGGACGACGACGTCTGGCATCTGTTCAATGTCATCGAGACAGGCGACATCCTTACCGCATCGACAACGAGACGCGATGAAAAAGCTACCGATAAGTTAAGAGCGGAACGAGCCGAAAAGAAACGGATGACGCTGTCCGTGAGAGCGGAGAACATAGAGTTCTCTGACTCCGAATTACGGTTAAGGGTGCTGGGTACGATAACCGGCGGTCCGCAGGACATAGGGCAGCATCATACACTGACGTTCGAGGTCGGCGAAAGTCTTACGATCACAAAAGAGAAATGGCGTGAGACACAGATCGAACGTCTCAGGAAAGCGGTCTTCGAATCGAAGAGGCCGATGGTGGTGTTCGTATCGCTGGACCAGGACGACGCCACGATCGCGGTGCTGAGGCAGTTCGGTCTGAAGGAAGTGGCAACGATACGGTCGATGCGTTCCGGGAAACAGTATCAGGAAAAGGAAACGTCATCGGGATACCACGACGAGATATTATCAAAACTGTCGCCGCTCGTGGAAGAGGGGATGCCTCTCGTGCTGCTCGGACCCGGATTCGAGAAGGAATTATTGGCGGAATCGGGAAAAAGGGTGATGCCGAACATATTCTCCAAGGTTCACGTCCATCACACCGGTCAGTCGGGAATGCCGGGTGTGAACGAACTTATGAAAAAAGGGATGGGGGCATCCGTTCTCCGCGAGTCGAGAGTGGCCGTCGAGATGGAATCCGTCGAGAGACTGATGGAAGAGATAGGGAAGGACGGGTTGGCGACGTACGGTCCGAGGTATGTTGAAGATGCCGCGAAGGCCGGCGCCGTTGAAACATTACTGATATTGGATTCGCTGATCCGGGAAAAGGATCACGATATCGTGGTCAGGGATACGGAATCTCAGAAAGGTAATGTGATCATCGTCTCCGAACGCCATGACGCCGGCCGCCAGCTGGCCGCGCTCGGAGGTATAGCGGCGATTTTAAGGTACAGAACATAATAATGTTCCTTAACGCATATTCACATCAGCCTGCGGACAGGTAAATGTTTTTTATAACAAAAGTTATTTTCACTTCCGCTCGGTCAGACCGCTGCACGGAGGTCTGAACGATGTTGACAGAGGGATTGATATGAGAACGAAAGAAGAGGTACTCAAGATACTGGACCGCCGCGTCGCGGTATGCGACACCACCCTGAGGGACGGGGAGCAGACGGCGGGCATAGTCTTTGCCAACATTGAAAAATACAAGATAGCTCAGATGCTCGACGACGCGGGCGTTCCGCAGATCGAATCGGGGATACCGGCAATGAGCGGCGACGAGAAGGTCGCCGTCAAACATATAGCGCACATGGGTCTGAACGCATCGGTCCTCGGATGGAACAGGGCCGACATCCATGATATCAACGACAGCATCGACTGCGACGTGGATTCCGTTGCGATATCGCTGTCGTCATCCGACATCCACATTCAGAACAAACTCCGGAAATCGAGGGAATGGGTGCTTGAGAAGATATCCGAATCCGTACAGCACGCGGCCGATCACGGTCTTTACATCTCGTGCAACGCGGAGGACGCGTCACGTGCCGATCTCGGATTCCTGGTGGAATTCGCGAGGACCGCGAAAGAGGCCGGAGCATCGCGTCTGAGATACTGTGACACGATAGGACGGGAAGACCCTTTCACAATTCACGAAAGGATAAAGACGATAATAAAACTTGTAGGCATCGATGTCGAGATGCATACGCACAACGACTTCGGCATGGCCAACGCAAATACTATGGCCGGCGTCAAAGCGGGTGCCAAATTCGTTTCCACCACCGTGATGGGGATAGGGGAGAGGGCCGGCAATACGGCGCTTGAGGAGATAGTGATGACATGCAGGCATCTTCTTAATCTGGAGACCGGCGTAGATCCGCTGAAGTTGAGGCCTCTGGCGGAATTCGTCTCCGTGGCGGCGGGACGCCCGATATACGTTTCGAAACCCTTCCTGGGATTCAACTGCTTCGCTCACGAGGCGGGCATTCACACGGACGGGATAATAAAGGATCACAAGAACTACGAGCCTTACGATCCCGAAGAGGTCGGACTGCAGAGGGCCATCGTGATAGGGAAGCATTCCGGAAGGAGCACACTGGTCTCCGATCTCGCGAAAAGAGGGATAGATCTGGACGACGACACCGCCTCGCTGCTGCTGGATAACGTCAGATTAGCGTCGGTATCTCTGAAAAGATCGATAACATCGGACGAATTGTTCTATTTGTACGAGAATCTGATCAAGGGTTCCGATGTGTTTGACAAACAGTGACGTCATCGTCGACGTTCACTTTCTTTCTTTGTCTTCCGCCCGTCCTTTTTAATTTACCGTTGTTCAGCGCCCACTCGTAGCTTTTGACCTCCGGCGGAGATATGAGCACCCGGTCGCCTTTTGCAAATTTCCGGTTGATCGTCCAATTTGTGAACGGCGATATCACACGGTATTCGTCCGCGTCCATGACTATCTCCGTGGTGTTGGGGCGGCCGCGCATCTGCGAATACGTGCCGTTGAACACTTTCAGTGTGTTATCTTTGACCTCGCACACCTTCGTGCATACGGAATCCAAAAAGTAACGGTCGTGCGTCACCGCGATCATCGTCCCCTGATAATCGTTCAGCGCCTCCTCGACCGCGTGGCGCGACGGAATGTCAAGGTAATTCGTAGGTTCGTCGAGTATCAGAAGGTTCGTTTCGTCCAGCAGCAGAAGCGTGAGCGCCACCCTCACTCTTTCA
>WRKA01000074.1 GCA_009778265.1 Methanomassiliicoccaceae archaeon
CAATGATGAAATCTCTGTTCATGTCGGTCCTGCCGGAAGGGAACACCGGCGCGTTCTGGGGGCCGGGCGTAAGCCAGGGGCACGGCGAAGCGATAAGGAGAGTAAAGGGAGTGGCCGACGCTATCCAATATACGATACCGTCGGAGAATATAATGAACGAGATCCGCGGCGGTTCTCAGAAAGAGTACACAACAAAACAGAAACATAAGAGACTGTGCTACGTGGTCGCCGAGAACGGGGCGGATAAGGAAAGCATTGCGAAGGCGATAATGGAAATGCCGTACTACTTCGCCGATTACGAAACGGAAGTGAATTTTATAACGTCCGAAGAAATGAAAAAAGAGCACACCGGTATGCCCCACGCCGGCCACGTGATAAGGAGCGGCATCACCGCCGCCGACGAGGGACAGATGATGGAATTTTTAATACGATTGGACAGCAACCCCGCATTCACGGCATCGATAATGGTCGCTTACGCGAGGGCCGCGTTCCGTCTGTTCATCGAAAAGCAATACGGAGCGAGGACGGTGCTGGATATACCGGTATCATATCTTTCCCCCGACAGCACAGAGAAGCAGATATCCGATATGCTGTGACGGTGATATCATGATGCCGGAAAAGAACTGTTCGCTTTGCTCCCTTTGTGAATTCAGGACGAAGATAGTGATGCCCGACGGTAATTACGATTCTGACGTGGTGTTCGTAGGCGAAGCCCCGGGGGAGAGCGAGGACCTTATAGGAAGACCGTTCGTCGGAAGGTCCGGAAAACTGCTGGAGAGGATAATGAACGAAGAGGGGATACGGCGCTCCGACGTTCTCATCACGAACACGGTGAAATGCAGACCCCCCGGGAACCGGGACCCTACGAAAGAGGAGATGGACGCGTGCAGGCCGTTCCTTGATCACGAACTTTCGGGAAGGAAGGTGATCGTCGGTCTGGGAAGATCGGCGTGCCGCGATCTCATCGGTTACGAAGGAAAGATGTCCGAGATCGTTAACAAAGAGACGACTATAACAGTGAACGGAAAGGAAAGCGTATTCATACCCACGTATCATCCCGCGGCGTGCATATACAGCAGGGGATCGATAGCGGAACTGAAAAGGACGATGAACACGATCAAGAACAGATATCTGGGATGATCTGAGAAAGAACAGCTGAAGGGAGAACGAGAACATGAACGATATCACCGACGTTTCGGGATTCATGATAGATATGGACGGAACGGTGTACAAAGGCGGAAGCGCGATCCCGGGAGCGCAGGATTTCATAAAAAGAGTGAAACATCGTAACATACCGTTCGTTTTCTTAACGAACAACTCATCATCGGACCGCGAACATTATTTCAATAAACTTATCAAAATGGGATTCGACGTCTCGATCGATGATATACTGACCTCAACGGCGGCAACGATCCGTTACATAAAAAAATATCACAGCGGCGGGACCGTTTATCCGGTAGGCACGCCGAAGTTCGTCAAAGAAGTGGAAAATGCGGGAATAACGACGGACGACAAAGACCCGGATATAGTTCTTCTGTCATTCGATACCTCGATCACATATGAAAAAATGAACAACGCGTATCAATTCTTGATGAACGGCGCGGAATTCATAGCGACGCATCCCGACGATCTTTGTCCGACGGAGGACGGATACGATATCGACATAGGACCGTTCATAAGATTCTTCGAATCGATGACCGGTACAAAGGCGACCGTCATCGGAAAACCGAATCCCTTAATGGCGGAGATGGCCGCCGACAAGATGAATGTCCCTAAGGAAAAGATGGTGATGATCGGCGACCGTATCTATACCGACATGAGACTGGCGGAGAACAGTAACATAAGATCGATAATGGTGCTCTCCGGCGAAGCGAAAAGGTCCGACCTCAAAGATCCCGGCGTAAAGGTGACGATGGTCGTCGATTCCGTGGACGAGTTACTCAGAAATTGAGAAAAAAGCGCACGTCCGATCGAACGGGGCGTTCTCAAATAATTAACGGCAGATCGCACATCCGTCCGAAGAATCGGAAATGTCAAGAAAAACTTTTCATTATAATTCAGTAATTCAAAAGCGGTTTATTTATAAATTATTTATAAAGAAAACAGAAATGTCAAGAAAAACTTTTCATTATAATTCAGTAATTTAAAATACATGTTGAGTGATGTGGAAGTATGAAAAAGATAGAAACAGTTCCGGAAACGAAAGAACATCTGTGGCAGTTGAAGGACATATCCGAAAAAGATCTCGAGGCGGCAAAAGAGTTCAACCACAGGTATCTGCATTACGAGGAACTGAAATATCGAACAAAGAACGAAGAAGAACGAAACCTCATTTGGACGATAATGAAGAGTATGCGAACACTCAACGAAAAGAAGATCTCCTTATTCGGAACCTCTTTCTGTTACTCGCTGACATCGGATCTGCTGGAAAATCTCTTTCTTCTCGAAAAACGCCTGTCGGGGTTCTTCGAATATCACGGAAAGGAAGCGGGAGAATCTAAGATGAGGTACTATTCGGTGGCCTCATTCCTGGAAGAGGCGATATCGTCAAGCATATTGGAAGGGGCGGCGGTAACAAGGAAAGATGCGAAGGTCATGATAAGAAAGAAAATAAAACCGGTCACCAAAGGACAAAAAATGGTCGTGAACAATTATGAGGCGATGGAAAACATCAAAAAAATAAAGGATGTTCCTCTGACGCCGGAAATGATAAGGGATATGCACAGGATGATCGTGAAAGGGACATTAGATGATGGAGAGGCATGGGAAGGAAGATACAGGGAAGACAACGATACCGTGGTCGGGGACGATGACGGAAAGGTGTTCCATCGGCCGCCGGATTTCAAAGAGATCCCCGGAATGATCGCCGACCTATGCGAATATGCGAACATCGGCGGCAAAGAATACACGCATCCCCTGATCAAAGCCATCGTCCTGCATTTTATGATCGGATACATCCGTCCGTTCACAGACGGCAACGGCCGTTTGGCAAGGTCGCTTTTCTATTGGTATTCGATGAGGAGCGATCATTGGGTGATGGAATACGCCGCAATATCCAAGGAGATAAGTGCGTCAAGGACGAACTACGGACTCGCGTACCAATATTCGGAAACGGACGGGAACGATCTGACCTATTTCATTAAGTTCAATGTGAACTGCATAGTAAAAGCTCTGGATTCGCTGGAAAGATACGTCGAGAAAAAAGCAACGGAAAAGAAGAATGCCAGAAAATTCGCGGAACAGAACCCCGAACTTAACATGAGGCAGGCAACGATACTAAAGGATTACATGAATGAAGAAGCCTTCTCTCTGACGGAGTTAAAGAACAGATACAGGGCCGCATATCAGACCATGAGATTGGATGTTCTCGATCTCGAGAAAAAAGGATTGGTGCGTGCGACAGGCAAGGAAGGGAAAAAAATACTGTACATGGTCGATCTGGTGAGGATGTCCAAGGGCGAGATCGAGAAAAAGGACGGTAAGGGGGAAACGGAGATCGGTTTCAAGCATATGAAGCTGATCAGAATATGAGGAGCGATGCTACCTGTTCTAACTATTCCGCGGCGATGATCCGACCCTATGGGTCGGGGAAATTCCGGGCAATTTATATATATTATAAAAGCGGGTATATGTGCGCCTTATAAAGGGCAGGGATGCATCGGAGCCGGATCAAGATTCGTTTCCGTAGGAAGGGATGGAATTGTACCTAAAACAG
>WRKA01000075.1 GCA_009778265.1 Methanomassiliicoccaceae archaeon
GGGAACTTAGGTTTCGGGTCCTTCGGCAACGCGAAGGACACGGAACGGTACATAAGAACTCTGGATCACGAGATAGTGGTGAAACCCGTGGGACTTACCGGCGGTAAAGGGGTGAAGGTCCAGGGAGAGCATCTGCACTCTATGGATGAGATCATGAATTATGTTAACGAAATATTTGACAACAACATCGGCGGGGCCGGCGTGATCATCGAAGAGAGAGCGGTGGGGGAAGAGTTCACACAGATGGTGTTCTGCGACGGATCTACGATATCGCCGATGCCCCTGGTCCAGGACCATAAGAGAGCGTACGAAGGCGACGTCGGTCCCAACACCGGAGGGATGGGGTCCTACACGGATGCGGACCACCTTTTACCTTTTGTCACGGCGTCGGAAAGAAAAGAGGCGTTACACATAATCCAAAAGATCGCGGACGCTTTGAGAAAGGAAGGATGCGAATACCGCGGACCGATGTACGGTCAGTTCATGCTGACCGTGAACGGTCCCAAGATAATTGAGATCAACGCCAGATTCGGCGACCCGGAAGCGATGAACGTGCTTCCGATCTTAAAGACAAGGTTCACTGATATATGCATGGCGATGGCCACCGGAACACTGAAGGATGATGTCGAATTCGAAAAGAAGGCGACAGTGTGCAAATACGTCGTTCCGGAAGGATACGGTGTGAGATCGAAAGCGGGACTCCCCGTATCGGTCGACGAACCCGGTGTGGAGAGATGCGGCGCGGCGGCGTTCTATGCCAACGTGGACATCGTTAACGAAAGATTGGTGACCGGAACTTCCAGGTCGGTCGGTGTCGTAGGTATCGCGGAAAGTATAGAAAAGGCGGAGCGGAACTGCGAATGCGCGCTGGATCATGTGAAAGGCGACGCCATCTTCGTACGTCACGACATCGGAAGACGTGAATTAGTGCAGCGGCGCGTCGATCATATGAAGGAAATCCGTAACGTGAGACGATGAGGCGCGTCGCCGTCAAGATAGCATATCTGGGCGACGAGTTCGTCGGGTCGCAGATACAGCCGGATATGAGGACGGTGGAGGGAGAGGTCCTTGCCAATATCACATTGATCTCCGGCCTCTCGGAGGACCTGATCGGCCTCAGGACCGCGAGCCGGACGGACCGCGGAGTCAACGCCCTGGGTAACGTTATCGTCTTCAGCACAATGTTCGACGACCTCGTTCTCCTTAAAGCGCTGAACGCTGTCTCGAAAGGCATATTCTACCGTTCGGTCGCAACCGTCGACAACGAATTCAACCCGAGACACGCGGACGAGCGCATCTATCGTTATGTCCTTCCGGCAACCGGTATCGATACGGCGAAGGCGGAAAGATGCGCGTCGCTGTTCGAGGGAGAGCACGACTTCATCCGTTTCTGCAGGGCCGACGACCGTTCCACCAGGATGAGAATGAATTCCGTGAAGCTTGCGAAGAATAACGATCTGATAGTTATTGAGTTCAGGTCCGAATATTTTCTGTGGAACATGATAAGAAGGATCGTCGCGTCGATATCCGCCGTCGGCAGAGGCGACGCCGATATCGATGATGTGAAAAGAGCATTGAACGGCGAACCGATCTCATTCGGGGTCGCAAGACCGGACGCGCTGACGCTTACCGACGTTGTCTATGATAACGTAGAATTCATCACGCCCTCGGCGGAACTCTTCGACGACCGTGTTGACGAAGAACTTTTCAGATGGTCGCTGCGGAGCGCGTTCTTCAATTCCCTGTGATCCCGATCGCAAAGAAACCCCCGTGTTCTGAACCCTGGGGTTGGCATCTCAATGTTATAAGATTATGGATTCTTCAGATGGGCGACCGCAACAATTCGTCTTCTTTCGATCGAGGTGGAATCCAGTAAAATGTCGAGTTCTAGGCCTTTGTAATTGCAACGCACGACCCAGACAAATCTTGGTAGAAGCATCTCCAATACCTCCTGAGTCAGATCTGATCCGTCTTTTAAATCATAAAGGTTGTAGTTTTCACACAATATCCTCTTCTTATAGTCTTTGCCTTCGATAAGAATTATTTCATACGGGGCGCCATCGAGATAGTTCTTACTGTAGAGTTTACCCTCTTTCAATGCCATTAGGTAAGGCAATTTTATCTTCGGATACAGAGGAACTATCAAAGCATCTAGATGGATGTTGCTGTATTCTTCATATTCTTCCTCTTTATATTCCCAATTATTAACTCCGTTTTTGAATTTAACACGCGCATAAGGTCCGATGTTATCATCATGCACATATACACCATTTAATTCCCCATCATCGCCGAGAGAGTAACCAGATATGACCACAGCATGTCCGTCCGATCTTACATCATCCTCTCTGTGCAGAGATAAACTAGCAATGACGGGTACCTTTGCATCAACGAAGGTCTTTATGGCCTTTCTTATATATTCCGCCTGAGTTTCCTCAGCTTTCAGACATTCAACTTCATAACCTCTTTCATATAGGTAACCAATCATCTGTTCATCAAAAAGTCCGGCAGGGAAACGACGTCCGCCGGACATACCTAATCCTATCTTTGACGCAGCATCTGTTATTTCATACTGTGAAAACCTGCTCCCGCCATGCCGTTCTATCAATGGAAACTGCGCTACCCAGAGTGCCGCTGTCGCACACATGCCAACGTCTTCATCCTTGGTTGTAAAGGGAAGGGAGTTTATTATCAGTTCGTGACCGAAGAGTGAAACTTTCTGCGGATAAGCATGAAAAAAGCTTTTCCCGTTGCGCTTCCCGCATCCGTCTTTATCTTTACAATACGTACGCAGTGCCGTACGTCCTACATGCCCTTTCAAACAACCGTTTTTGTCTTTGGAGATTCCGTCTATGACCGTGAAGCCGCAATACAGTTCTTGCAGTATTGCTGTGCCCTTTGACGATGCGAACAATCCCTGAAGATCACCAGTTTGTGGTTTCTTGAAAAAATGAATCCTACGACACACGCGGCTCACTTTTGTGTGCGACGATGAATAATATTTGGAATAATCTACACAGAAATCACGATCGATATAGTTGTCTTCTATAACAGCGAATTCGGCCTCGATCTTTTCGCTGCAGATATATTTTCGTATATATCTTGTGCTGTTCGTTTCCCCACACATTATATTGTAGATACTGTCGTCTTTGATTGAGTGTATTTCCAATATAACACCTAAATTGTATACCTTTTTCTGTAATTGTCCGGTAACCTCAGAGCCTCTATATCCGGATCTGTGTTTCTGTCCATTGGCCCATCGAGGTATTCCAGCAGAGGCAATAGAGCATCCCTGTCTTTTTCAGATAACTTCTCTTTTATTTCATACCCTGCCGATCCATACATTTTCGTTAGCATCCTTGTTATATATTGGCGGTGTTTGAAAGATTTTTATTTTCTAAAGTGTTTTTTCCCTTTCCTCTCGCTGCATGTTGAATAAGTATATATAGATACATGTCGCACTGATATTAAAACATGTCATTTTTTTGATGTCAGAGTCGGTTCTTTCTTGTTAATAAAAGATATGTTTTATGTGTATCCTGAACATTATGATGGCATGGACCTTGACGATATTGTCGCATCGGTGAACGAACGCATGGAAATTCTGGAAAAGGAACGGGAAAGATCGATATCCGCGTCGCGTTCCATAATAAGGATGACGAAAAGGGCGATACATGCTATCCACGAGCAAAAGGAACATGAGAGGTTCCTCGGCGACGCCGTATCGGAATTCGATTCTCT
>WRKA01000076.1 GCA_009778265.1 Methanomassiliicoccaceae archaeon
TCCTCGATCTGAACATCCCCTCTTATCATTCTCCGGCTCTGATCCTGCGTAACGATGAAGGCATCACGGATGACCGTTATCATATTCCCGACTAACGCGTCGCGGATATTAACGGTTTGCTTGTCCCGGCGGAGAACAGTAAAATATACCCGCAACCTATAAGCGAACGAAATGACTGTGCGTCTTATATTTCTCGGGACCGGGGGCGGAAGGTATGCAACGATATATCAGACAAGAAGCACCGGCGGCCTTATCCTTGAGACGGACGGGAAACGCATCCATATAGATCCGGGACCGGGCGCGCTGACGAACATGTCACGAATATCTATGGACCCGGCGCGGACGGACGCGATACTCATATCGCACTGCCATCCCGATCATTATTCCGACGCGGAGGTACTGATAGAGGGGATGTGCAAAGGCGGCGTCTCGAAGAGAGGAGAACTCGTGGGAAGCGTAAGCGTTATGAACGGATTCGAAGGACTCGGGCCGAGACTCACGGGATATCATTTCAACATGGTGGAGAAGCATTCGTGCGTCAGACCCGGCGACACGATCGACATATGCGGTCTGAGGACGGAGATAACATCATCGCGGCATAGCGACAGGACGGCGGTCGGTTTTAAATTCCATACGTCGGACGGAATAATATCGTATGTATGCGACACCAATATCAGCGATGCGGTGGTGAAAGAGCAGATCGGTTCCAAGGTCCTCATACTTCCGGTGACGAGACCCACGAAGGCAAGGATAAAATGCCACCTGTGCACCGATGACACAATAAAATTCGCAGATACCGTTCATCCCGAACTGATGATATTCACGCACATGGGCGTGCGCATGGTACAGGAAGGTCCTGAAAAAGAAGCCGCATATGCGGAATCCGAGACGGGAGTGAGAACGATAGCCGCCGACGACCTCATGGAGATAACGATATCCGATAAAGTGAGCGTTTCGAGAGTAGGGATGCCGTTCCGATGATGACAAAGAAATAAATCCGAAAATGCTCTAACCGCTCTCACATGAGCCTCGAGGAAAAGGTACTTCAGCGTATACGCCCCTCGGAAAAGGAGACGGCGGAGATCATCAGCACCGCCGAACGCCTGAAGGAGAAGGTCAGATCGTATCTCAGTAAGAATGAATATGATATCGGTGTGATGCTCGTCGGTTCCGTTGCTAAGGGAACATTCCTTTCCGACCCGGACCTGGATGTTTTTCTGATCTTCCCTGAAAAGGTTCCGAAACAGGACATGGAACGCATCGGACTCACCGCGGGCGAAGATATCCTGCAGGGGGAAAGGATGTACGCCGAACATCCTTACATACGGGGAAAGTTCGACGGGCTGTCGGTCGATCTTGTGCCTTGCTTTGCGGTCACGGACCCTTCGAAACTGATAAGCGCCGTAGATCGCACACCGTTCCATACCGATTATGTGATCTCAAGGACGGACGGACGGCTGAGGGACGAGATACGTCTGCTGAAGGTGTTCATGCGCGGTATAGGAGCATACGGCGCGGAACCTAACACAAGAGGGTTCTCCGGATATCTGTGCGAAACGCTGGTGATATTCTACGGAGGATTCCTGAACACGGTGAAGGCGGCATCCGAATGGAGGGAAGGAGTTTCGATCGCGCTGGAGAAAAAAGGACCGGCGATGCTCGGCCCGATGGTGCTTTACGATCCCGTCGATCCGAAAAGAAATGTCGCATCGGCCGTTCATATCGATACGTTCGCGACATTCATAGCGGCATGCAAATCATATCTCGTTTCACCGAACGAGAAGTTCTTCTTCCCTCCGGAGCGTTCTCCTCTGACCGAGAACGAACTCAGAGAACTTTCGGGAGGAAGGGGTTCGAGACTTGTGACGGTGATGTTCGACAGACCCGATGTGAACCGCGATAACCTTTATTCGCAGATCTGGAAGACCAGGTACGCGATAGCGCGGAAACTGGATTCGTATGATTTTACCGTGCTCAGGGCGGTCCATGACATGACGAGAACGAAAATAATCCTGGTGTTCGAATTGGAGAGGGATGTATTATCGAAGACGTTCAAACATATCGGCCCTCCTGTTTGGGTGAGATCGTCCGCTTCGTTCCTGGAAAAATGGAAGAACAACGAATACGGGGGACCGTTCATCGACGAGGGGCAATGGAACGTCGTCGCCGAGAGGAGACACCGTTCCGTTACCGAGATGTTATACGACGAGGCTGCGGTCGCGGGCATCGGAAGGGACATAATACCGGAGACGATGGAGCTGCTCGGTCACGATGATACGCTTACGTCGGTCGGCAAAGATCTGCTGACGGAACTGCTGGACCCGAAACATCCGTGGGATGTCTGATCCCGAAAATTCAGAAAGAAAGAAGTTTTTCCGTTCACGCGAACGGAGCGTTCAAAAGTATTATCCATATCCCCAGCGAGAGGAAGAAGAATAACATGTAATTGCCTATCATGGTCTTCTGTTCCAGAAGGTCCGCCCTGAACTTCAGCAGGATGAGCAGCTGCTTCATCGCCAGAAGTGCGAGTATCATAAGTAACATTCCGATCCACCAATAATCCGGGAGCGCCTTGTGAAGACACGCGGCAAGGATCCCTACCACGACCGCGAGCGCCGTGACCACTATGAGCACTTTCGTTCCGTACAGATCTTTCAATAAGAATTCCTTCTCGTCGAACTCCGGCGGTACGAACTCGTAGGTCTCCTCGGGTTCGTTGCTCTCTCGTCTTCTCTTCTTTGCCATCGTGAGGTGATTGACTATCTGATATAAAACTTTTCAACGTTTCTTTCCATGCGAAATTTAGGTTACTTTCGGTGACCTCCCCTGCTTCAGCTTATATATCCCGTTCTCGGTGAGAGACACGGTGAAAAAATGGCCCAAAAAAGTCTAGAGGACATACCGGGAGTAGGACCGGCAATATCAGAGAAACTCCGCGAAGCAGGATTTAACGACATTTTGGCCATTGCGGTTGCATCACCGAAAGATCTTGCGGAAAAATGCGAGATAGGTGAAAAGAAGGCAATGGACATTATCGAGGGTGCGAAGATCGTCGCGGACATCGGCGGATTCGAGACGGGAGAGGACATCCTCGAAAGAAGAAAAGCGGTCATCAAACTGACGACGGGATCGAAAGCGTTCGACGAACTCATGGGCGGAGGCCTTGAAAGTCAGTCGATCGTAGAATTCTTCGGGGAGTTCGGAAGCTGCAAGACACAGGTCTGTTTCCAGCTGGCGGTGAACGCCACCATGCCCGAGGAACGCGGCGGACTGGATTCCGATGTTATTGTGATCGACAGTGAGAACACATTCAGACCGGAGAGAATAATCCAGATGGCCGAGCATCTCGGTCTCGACCCGTCGGAGACGTTAAAGAGGATACACGTCGCGAGAGCCTTCAACTCCCAGCATCAGATCCTTCTTGTCGAGAAAGCGATAGAACTGGCGCAGGAGAAGAAGGTGAAACTGATGATCGTCGATTCACTGACGTCCCATTTCAGGGCCGAGTATATCGGACGCGGCGCTTTGGCGGAAAGGCAGCAGATCCTGAACCGCCATATGCACGAACTTCTGAATTTTGCGACACTGAATAACGCTATAATCGCCGTGACGAATCAAGTGGCGGCGAAACCGGACGCATTCTTCGGCGACCCGACGAGACCCATCGGGGGACACATCGTCGGCCACACCGCGACGTTCAGATTGTATCTGCGCAAAGGCAAGGCGGGAAAGAGGATCGCG
>WRKA01000077.1 GCA_009778265.1 Methanomassiliicoccaceae archaeon
AAGCCTGCCGCCGGTAGGCTTCCTTCTCGATTTACCCTGCCAAAGTGCCATAGTATTCCGAACGAGCAAAGAGGATACCATATTTAAAGCTTTTTCACACCCGTTACCACGCGGGAACACACACGCGCATTAGGAATGAATATATAAGCCGATGTCCTTTACCCGTTCAATCAATTGAATTCGGGGATGCATTCATATGAGGCTTGTCAGGGCTAGGATCAAAGGATATAAAAGCATAAAGGATACAGGATATTTTGACGTCGAGCGGACGAAGACGATCTTCGTCGGCCCCAACGAGGCCGGTAAGACGGCCATATTTCAGGCGCTTCAGCGCCTGAACCCCCCTTCGGGGGTGATACCGTTCAACCCGTTACGGGATTATCCGCGTTCCGATTACGACAGGGATATAGCGAGAGGCGGGATAGATCCCGCCGCTTTTACGGTGGTGGAATGCCACTTTGCACTGGAGCCGCCGGATGTCGCATTGCTCCCTCCCGGATTCACGGATGCGATATACGTCGTAGGAAGGCGGCTGGACAATTCCAGCTGGCACAGGATCGACGGCGGCCCGAAACAATTGATGTTCTCCGACATCGAGAACGATCTGGACAGATTCAGCGCCCACATAGACAGGAATTTCAAGAAGGACAATCCCGCCTCCGCGGAAGAGGACATACCGAGCAACGAGTTGTTGGATGTACTGGGGCTGATGGCCGACGACGACAGGATAGACAGCGACCTTTCAAAAAGAATGCTGTCGTGGATGAAGAACAATCTCGTTTATGTGGACGAGGGCGGCGCGGAAGAGGAAAGGTACAGAAGGCTGAAGGAACAGCTGACGAATGTGGAAAAGAACGAGAGGTCGCTGAACATATGCCGTTCGCTTCTGCCCAAATTCGTTCTGTACAGCAATTATCTGAAAGTAAGGCCGATGATACATCTCGGAAAGATGGCCGAAAGGATAGAGAAGGACCTCGTAGAGGACCCGGAATACGATTACGGGAACAAATGTTTCCTCAAGTTCCTTGGTTTTACGGCAAAGGATCTGTCGTTGACCGGAGAGATAAGCAAAGCGGAAGTTCAGACACAGGACGAGATGCGCGAATATATGGACCGTCTCGACGACAGGAAATACAGACTTAACGCGGCAAGCATAAGACTTACGGAAGAGATAACAAGCATCTGGAGCCCGGACCCGGACAAACCGGAGGCCAGTAAATTAGAGATAGACGTGGACGGTCAGTATCTCAAGGTGGTGGTCAAGGACGAACTCGGCGTGGAAGTGGAACTGGACCAGAGGTCGGAAGGATTCCAGTGGACGTTCTCTTTCCTTGTGGTCTTCTTCGCGGAAGCGGACTCGAAACACGACAACAGCATCCTGCTGCTGGATGAGCCCGGTACAAGTCTGCATGCACTGAAACAGGCGGAGTTCAGGAACACCGTTTCGAAACTGAGCGAAAAGAATCAGACGTTATTCTCAACGCACTCGCCGTTCATGATCGGTTCCAACGAGATAGAAAGGGTCCGCGTGGTGGAGATGACCGACCGCGAAGCGGGAACTGTGGTATGCACTCCGGAAACGGCGACGGATTATGCGGCGTTGCTTCCCGTGCAGGAAGCGCTGGGGTTCGACATAGCGCAGAGCATGTTCTCCAACGGCAAGAACCTGATACTGGAGAGCCTTCCCGATTATTGGTATATCGAAACGTTATCGGAGATGATGAGGTCCGCCGGACTTCCCGCGCTGGATGACGATATATCGGTGATGCCCGTTTCGTCCACCGGAAAGATCGCTTATTTCGCGACGATAATGCACGCCAAGAAACTTCACGTCACGGCATTATCGGATTCTCTGTCGGAATCGCACAGACGCGACCAGGATAAACTGGTGAACGCCGTCGGCGCCAGACACGTGATGAGATCGAAGGATTTCATCGACCAGAACATCAACATGCCGACCATCGAGGACCTGATGAGGAACACGCTGGTCGGGGTCGCAAGATCGGAGCTGGGATGGGATGTGGCGCAGTATGTATCGTCGATGCCCAACACACCCATACTGAAGATATTCGACGACCGTATGGGCAGCGAGTACTCGCGTGTGAAATTAACGAAAGCGTTCATGAACTGGGCGAGGTCAAAGACGGAAGGGTTCGCGCTCATGGAAGCGGACGAACAGAAGAGGTTCAAGAACCTGATGGCGGAGATCAACGGATCGTTCGGCTGATCAGAGGACGAACAGTTCTCCGGAGGCCTTTCCGTTCTCCACCGTAAGCAAAGCGGCATATCCCTCTTTAGCGGCGCCTGGATTCATGAACATCGTTCCGTTCTCCTCCGTTATCCCTCTCGCTTCGTGAATGTGGCCGGAAAGCACCACCAGCGGCCGGTATTTTTCGATTATCTTTCCGATGGACTCGCTGCCGACCATCATTCCGGAGGGGATCATATCAAGATGCCCGAACGCGGGCGCATGGACCATGAGTATCGTAACACCGTCGGATATCGCGTCAAGCGATGAGAATATCTCCTCTTCGCTTATTTCGAACGGCGTATCGAATATCGTCGGATTCGATCCGCCGAGGCCGGCGATCTTTATCCCGTCCACCGTGACCGTGCGTCCGTGAAGGTCGGTCGCAACCTTGGATACCGCCGACGGGAAGTTGCGGGGATCGCAATTCCCCGGTATCGCATACACCGGCCTGTTCAGCGATGACAGATAATCGACGGCAACGCTCGCCGGTCCGAAGTGGCTCACGTCCCCGAGAACGAGGATGTTATCCGCGCCGTACCTATCGGCGGCCCTGTTCACAAGTTCGGCGGTAGATGTCTTCGCATGGATGTCGGTCACGACGATGGATCTCATAAGTATTCGAATGGCGGAGAGATAGATTAAACTTTCACCGCATCGTTATTTTTTCAGAGCGGCTTTCGCATCTCTGTATATGCGTTCTGTGGGATACATGCTCAGGAATCCCGGTTCCGGCATTACGAACTTCAGTCCCGTCTCCTCGGAGAACCTGGCACAGCCTTTCTCCAGCGTCTCTCCGCCGATCCCGAGGCCGGTGTCGATCTTCACCGCATTCTTGTAACCGTACGCCTGAAAAACTTCCTTTACGGTGAATATGTTCATCACTTCCCATCCTTTTGTGAAGTCCAGCTCCCCGGTGTATTCACCCCAGTTCTCGGCGATCGCCGGCGTGACGTAGAACATTCCCGGGTACTTCTTCACGAATTCATAATATCTTGAATGTCCGCCCACAGCGACACCGATGCAGTCGTCGCATACCTCCTCCTTATCATCGCGGAACACGAACACGGGAACGTTCAATTTTTCGGACGCCCACTGAGAGACGTCCCATCCGGCGTTGCCGCACATCCCGTAATATAATGCGATCACGTCAACATGTCCGTTATACAATCCCAGCTGTTCCTCCAGAAAACTGCGTAAGAACTCGGGCCGCGCGTGAAGTCCCAATTTATTCATAACGATGACGATGTTGAACTTTTCTTTGTCCATCTCCACGTAACCCTTCTCGAACTCCCATTCGCCGACCTCCGTGAACGGGATGTTGTGCATCTCCAATTTCCTTTTCAGAGTGTGCGACGGCCCTGTGTTCACCAAATAAACTTTCTTCTCTTCCTTATCATTCATAACAGAATATCTGATCTCGTCCTCAAGAACGGGACAGCCGATAATGCACATAGTCCCTTTTGTCATCGGACGGGAGATACAATATGATATTATAACAAGTACACTAACACCGCTGTAAGGGATGAAAG
>WRKA01000078.1 GCA_009778265.1 Methanomassiliicoccaceae archaeon
TCGTCCGCGAGTTCTGCACCATCGGCGACCCATGTGCCTTCCACAGATATGATCGCGTTCCCGGTCAGTACGACGTCGCCGCCGATAACGAGCGAGCCGCCGCCGAGCACCGATATGTTAACTTCCTCGCCTGCTAAAATGACGTCGCCGCCCACGCTGAACGTGCTGTTCGTGTATATCGTCACATTCGCAGCGTCTATGTTCACATCGTTCGCGATGTTCATGACGCCGCCGTCCGCGTATACCGTCACATCACCTGTTCCGCCTGCGATACCGCCTGCGTTCAGGATACCTTCGGCGGCCGCGAATATCTCGCCGTTCCCGTACACGGCTATTATTCCGTCCACGTTCAGGACGCTGCCGTTGACCGCATACACCATATTATCATCACCCGTGACGGTAACGCTGCCGTTAACGTTCAGGGGTTCGCCGAGCGCCGCTATCTTCGCTCCGTTACCGTTGATGACAACATCTCCGGTGACGGTCAGTGCGCCGTTCCATGTGTAAACATATGCGTTGTCACCGTTGATGACGAGCGACCCGATCGTTATCGGGGCCTCCGTCGGACATATGTTCGCATCGTTACCGTTGATGAGGGCGTCACCTATCGTCAGTACGCCCCAGTTGCTTATCGCCGCATCGTCGCCGTTCACGACTATATCATCTATGATGATCGTTCCTTCCTCACCGACGTCGATCTTAAGACCGTCGCCCGATACGGTAAGGGCGCCGATCGCGATCTCGCCTTCGTTATATGCCGAGATGTCCGCATCGCTTCCGACGAGAACGTTGTCTGCTGTCAGCATTCCGCCGCCGCAGACCGCTATGTCAACGCCGTTGCCGAATGCAAGGGCGCCTGTGACGTCCAGGATACCGCCGTTCTCTATCGAAACGGACAGTCCGCTGCCTATCGATACGTTACCGATGACGGTTATGCTGCCTTCGCCGGTAAGAATGAAGCTGCCGGTCCCGGCCAGCGTCAGAGCGGCTATGCTGCCGACCTCAACGTCTGCCTCGTAGACAGCTTCCCATATTATCGTCACCTGGAGAATGGGGATCGCCAGGCACTCCGTCACACCGGTCCTCTCACCGGTGACTGTGACCTCTCCTCCCTCGCCCGCAATTATAGCGGCCCAAACGATATTGTTAATGATATCGTTCATCTCCATGTCGGTTATGTCCACGGAACTCGCTGTTCCGAGGGACTGATCGTCCGCTGCTTCCGCACCGCCAAAAAATAAGGGTGCGGAGACGATCACAAATGCCGCAAGCGCCAAGACAATTGCTATGTTCTTGACGCCGCTCCTAGATTTCTCTGCCTTGATTACTCTATCTTCTTTCGCCATCTGAGTCCCATCCTCTCAATTGCGCAGGGGTAAAATCATGTTATATAATATAAAATGTGTGTATCAAAACCCCGTTAAATCCGCTGTAAATGGTGTTTGCGGTCAATAATACGGCAATTCACTGTTCCGATCGTTACTCGGAACATGAATGCGTTCCGGGCTTTTCATCATTAATACGGAAAAAAGGAGATCCTGAGGGGGTACGGCGGCCCCCCTTCTTTCGCGCTCCGCTCCTTTCCCCCGCCGTCATTCAACGATACCGTTCCGTATCGAATTTCGTCCCTCGCGGAAAGTTCACATCCGTTCCTTACACATTGATCGGCGTTGATCAATGTTGTAAATAAAATATATAATAATTATAATTGCTATTAAAAGGATAAGATCGCGTCCGGTATTCGTAAAAAAAATGCATCCGCTCAGCTCTCGGATACGGGCGCGCATCGGAAAAGATTATTATGCTGTCGCTTGATAGGATGCACGTTTAAGATGCCGAAGAACATCATCGTGATTGGCTCGGGCGCCGCGGGAATGACAGCCGCGTCCGCCGCCAAAAGGACCGATCCGGAAGCGAACGTGATCGTGTTCACTGAGGACGAACATATTGCTTACTCGCCGTGTGTGATACCGTGGGTGCTTGAGGGAAGGACATCATGGAACGATATCGTGATGCACGACCCCTCCTTCTATTCCGAGGAAAGGGGGATCGACGTTCGTATCAGAACGAAGGTCACATCCGCGGACGGCATCGCGAAGACCGTCACCGCCGGCGGTGTCGAATATGGATACGATTCTCTCGTGATCGCCACCGGCGGGTCCGTGTTCAGACCGCCGATCTGCGGCGTCGATATGAGGAATGTGTTCGTCGTAAGAACGATAAACGACGGTAAGAAGATCGAAGAAGCGATGAAGGATTCTAAGAATGTGGTGGTCGCGGGTGCCGGAGTGATCGGACTGGAGATGGCGCTGTCCATGAGGAACAGCGGCAAGAACGTCACGGTGGTGGAGATGTTCGACCAGATCCTTCCCAGGATCGCGGACAAGGACATGGCCGATGCCATTCAGAAGCATCTGTGCTCTCTGAACATAGAGTTCGTTCTGGGCGCTCCGCTGCGGGCGATCGAAGGCGATGGTGTTGTGAGAGGGATAATCGCCGGCGGGAAGGATGACAATAATGTAAAGATAGGATGCGACATGGTCATACTGGCGACCGGTGTCCGCGCAAATCTGGAGATCCCGATGATGCTCGGCCTCGACATAGGTAAACTGGGCGGTGTCGTCGTTTCCGAAACGATGCGGCCTTACAGGAAAGGCAGGCCGGTCGAAGATATCTTCGTGGCCGGCGACGTCGTTCAGTGCCAGTCGGCCATCGCCGACGGACCCACCATGAGCCAGCTCGGTTCGAGCGCTGTGAAACAGGGTTCCGTTGCGGGAAAGAATGCGGCCGGCGATAACGCGGTGTCGGGAGCGGTGGCAAGCCCGTGGGTGACCGTGATCGGCGATCTTCACATCGCCGGTACGGGATTGTCCGAGAACCTGGCCGGGTGGTACGGCCTCAGGACAGTATACGGAAAGGCTAACGGATACACGAGAGCAAGATATTACCCGGGCGGTAAAAAAATGATGGTCAAGATACTTGCGAACGCGGAAACACATATGATGATCGGCGCCCAGCTGATAGCCGGAGAGGACGCCACGGGAAGGATAGATTGGCTGACGGATGCGATAATAAACGGAACGACGGCGGAGGAATTCCTTGCGCGCGCGGAAAATGCGTACTGTCCTCCGACATCGATGGTAAGGGATGTCGTCATATCCGCCGCCGAAGATCTCTGCGACAGCCTGAAAGGACGGCCTCGGAAATAAAAAAATAAAGATCAACTGAAGACGGACAGGAAAAAAATGAAAATGAAATATCAGGATTACAAGTCGCTGTATTCGGCACTTAACAGTGTCAGGGACATCGATTCTCTGGAAAAAAAGGGATATGACAGGGAACTGCTCATATCCGTCTTCACCCAGAGAACGACGCGCGAGGTCAAGAAACGGTTCTACGTGGTGAAACAGAACACCGGAAAGATGCTGAAGGAATGGAAGGGCGGTCATACGCTCCTTGAGATAGCGGACAAATGGAGGTTCCCGCCGATACTCACGGCGATGTTCATCTTCCAGGAGGACGGCGCATCGAAAAAAGAATTCTGGAGTTACATCAACGAGCCGGAGACCGCGTGCAGCGCCGATCTCAGGAAAGAGATAATGGAGATACGAGAGGCCGACCTCGTCTATTCTCCGGAAGGTAACGAAAGGCAGAGACAGAGAGGATTGTGGGGCGAATCGCTCTTACAGAAATGGCTTGACGATCAGGGGATCTCGTACAGAACGGAAGAAGAACTGCGCGGCGAGTACGAAAAAACTCCGGACGCGCTGCTGGACGAGCCGATGATGTACGAAAGATCGGAA
>WRKA01000079.1 GCA_009778265.1 Methanomassiliicoccaceae archaeon
CTCGCCACCGGGGGAACGATTTCCGCGGTCACGGAGATGTGCGAAAAGGCCGGCGCGGACATCGTCGGGTTATCGTTCATGATCGAACTAGACTTCCTCAACGGAAGGGATAAGCTCAAAGGCAGGAAGATCAATTCCGTCGTTAGGTATTGATAGCACATATTCGAAGCGGTCGCCGTATTTCCGAGGACAACGGACATCTGTTTTTCAAATCGCCCATCGGCGATGGACGAATTGACAGATCGTTCGTCGATGACGAACGAATCGATATCCGTTGAAATTTAAGACGGTTGCTCATTCTCTAAGGCATCCTATGGGCACAATGTATACTCCGTCCTGTCTTTTCATTGCATATTGTCCCCCGGTCAGCACCATCAGGAACGAAGGGGGTCTCATCTTTTCCGTGTCGATGTTGTTCTTAAGTCTTATGAGATTTTCAGCCCCTTCCTCGATATCCTTTCCCCCCAGCTTGACTTCGACGGCACCCCATTCTTTTCCCGGCAATTCGACGATGAGGTCGACCTCATTCCCGTTCACGTCACGAAAATGACTTACCGTGCCCTCGATAGGCTGCAGATATATGCGAAGGTCCCTGACACAAAGGGACTCGAAGAACAATCCGAATGTTCTGTAATCTTTCAGAAGCGCGTCCGAAGACGCTCTAAGTGCGGACAACGCTATCGAAGGGTCCGTGAAATGCCATTTCGAAGAGGTTATCAGTCTTGTCTTCGACCGGAGATGAGGATTCCATGCGGGCAGTTCCTCGATCAGAAATATTCGGCGCATGGCATCCAGATATTTCTTAAGCGTGTTGATGGAGAGAGTTTTCGATTCTCCGGCCGCATCTTCTCTTATCGTTTCCATGGCGGCATATGTTGAAATATTTCTCGCGACGGATTCTATTATCCGTTTTACCGTCTCCGGATCTATGTGATCTTCGCTGGCGCGGGAAACGTCCGAATTGATTATCGCTTTCAGATATTGATTGACGATGCGTGTAGCATTCTCTTTTTTATCGTTCAGACTTTCCGGCCACCCTCCTCGTGCGATGGCGGCGGCCAGATCGTTAACGGATAAACGTGACTGACCCCCTGCTTTATATTCGGGATCGAAAAGTCCTCTCAGCGATACTTTTCCGTTGGATTCGCCGGATTCGAACAGACTCATCGTTCTCATGGTCAGTCTGGCGATCCTGCCGGCGCCGGAGTGAAGTGGTTCGTGACCCTTCGGCGGAACGGACGATCCCGTAAGAATGAATTGCCCTCTCTTCCCTCTGTCGTCCACTACGTGCTTTACGGCATCCCAAATGCCGGGGGCCAACTGCCATTCATCGATGAGCATCGGCGGTTCCTCGTCGAGAAAATCGAATACTCCGTTCTCCATAAGCAGATTGAGATAATCTATCTGATTTTTGTTGGTTATCGAAAGAATGCCTTTAGCGAACTCTTTTGAAGTTCTGGTCTTTCCGCACCATTTCGGACCTTCTATCAAGACCGCCCCCATGAATTCGAGGTGTTCGCTCATCTCCTTATCTATGATCCGGTCTATGTATTTGCCTGCCATGTTATCTGGCTATGGGTGCACTATTTAAATAGTTAACGATTTGTACTAATGTTTATTGACGATTTGTACTAATGTTTATTGACGATTTATACTATTATTCAGTTGGTTGATAACTTGCCTAAAGTGTGTCTGTATTCGGATAATGATGTGCGAGAAGGCCGGCGCCGATATCGTCGGATTATCGTTCATGATCGAACTCGGCTCCCTTAACGGAAGGGATAAGCTCAAAGGCAGAAAGATAAATTCCGTCGTAAGATACTGAGTACCGAACAAGATCATAGGTGCGCAGGATCATGAACGGCGGACGGCCCGCGGGATCACTTCTTTTTCTTTTTGAGCTTCTCCATCTCCTCTCTGACCTCTTCCGTGCCTTCCTCGAAGTGCTTCGCCTCAGCGGGGTCAAGCTGTCTCAGGAGTTCAAGGAGTTCTCCCATGTGAACGATCTCCTCGTCGCGTATGTCGGCGAGGACCTCTTTGGCAAGCGGATCGTCGGTCGCCATAGAGTGCGCGTCGTAAAGGAAAGCCGCCTCCAACTCACCTGCGAGATCGAGTCTTACCGCCTGAATGAGTTCCTCTTTGGTCATCTTTTTGGGTACATTACCTGCGAACGGATCTGCAAAACTCGGCATGTCAACACCTGTTTCAGAATATTGACCCGAATATTTACGTTTATCTAACACCCCGGCAAAAGGTCCGGACCGTTCTCCGCCGATCCGCGGCGGCGGGACCCATCGAAAAGAGTACGTATCCCGTTCCTTCAAAGACCGGGGTCAGCAATATCGCCCGCCGGCGGTGTCTCAGGAAGACGGATATATTCAATCATTCATTCCATGAACGAAATGAGGACGCAGACCTTCGTCACGCACATGCCCGACAGACCCGGAGCATTCATGCTTTCCGTAAAAGTTATTTCTAAGCACGGCGGAAACATAGTGAGGGTAAGTTTCAACAAAGCGGTGGATTTTCATACGCTGTTCGTTGAGGTGCGTGCGGACGACGAAGCGTTGGAAAAGATCGCAAAAGAACTGTTAAGCATCGGTTATCTGAAGCACGAACTGAATGGTTCCAAAGTTATCGTGGTGAATATAAAAATAGACGACGAACCCGGGAAACTTTATCCTGTCCTCAAGATCCTGGACCGTTACGATATCAACATTTCTTACATAAACTCAAATCAGCATGACGGCGTGTATCAGAATTTCAAGATGGGCCTCCTGATCGAAGACCCGCAGATAATAAAGAATGTTCTCGACGACATAACGGAACTGTATCCCATAGACATAATAGATTACAACGGAGAAGAACCCAATCTGGATAATACGATCTTCTATATCAGGATGGGTAACGAGATACAGAGGATGTTCTCTCTGAGCGAGCAGAGAACGATGGAATTCATTCAGGAATCCAACCGGGTACTGCAGATGCTGCAGGACCGCGGAGAGGACCCGGATAAGGTGTTCGATTATGTTCTCCATTTAGCGAGATTCATGGCCGGTCACCGCAACGAGAATTTCGATCCGGATATCAGCGTGATAGAATTGACAAAGAACACGAAACTGCACGTGATCGAGCCGCCGTGCGGCAGCAACACATACATCTTGGAGAACGGGAACGATCTGATGTTCATCGATACCGGGTTCGCGATATATGCGGAAGAGATGATGATCATTCTGCGGAGACTGTTCCCCGATCTTGACAAAAGGAAAAAGAAGATACTGATAACGCATGCCGACGTGGATCACTGCGGCCTTCTTTCCGTTATCGACGATGCCGAGATCATAATGAATAAAAAGAGCGCCGAAGGGCTTGAGAATCAATATAATAACGTTGCGGATCACAGAGAGGAGACGGGATTCTGTTTCGGGTACAGCAGACTGAGCATGATATTCTCCGATTACGTACCTCCGGACCCGTCAAGATTCCGTATCATAGGAAAAGATGTTCCGGAGGACCACGAGGATCTGATAATGATCGACAAGATAAGATTCGGCGATCTTTCGCTGGATGTGTACGAAGGGAGCGGAGGACATCTTCAGGGTGAGATGCTGTTCTTTTCCGAGGAACCGGCGGTAATGTTCACCGGGGACATATACATAAATGTGAACGGTCTCACAAAGGGAAGAGAGGAGTTCCACTCGCTGGCTCCCTTTTTAATGACGTCGGTGAACGTCAATTCCGCGCGCGCCAAAAGAATGAGGGCCGCCGTAAAGGACCTTCTGGACAAAAGCGGAAAAGAATGTCTTGTGTGCAGCGGACACGGTGCCGTCGAGACGATATCGCCGGG
>WRKA01000080.1 GCA_009778265.1 Methanomassiliicoccaceae archaeon
ATCGCCATATAGGGACCTGAGACCCCGCTGTCCGCAGCGGGACGTCTCGGTGCAGATATGAAATCCACGGGATTCAGATTGTGCGACTCGCACGAGTGCTCGCAGCTGAACGAACTGAAAGTGGACATGGCGGCGTTCAACATGCTCGCCGGATGGACCGGTAACGGTGACACCATCATGATAGAGCAGATGCCCATATTCGGAGGATACTGCGGCGGTATCGAAGAGACAGCGATCTGCGACCTTGCAACAACGCTTGCGTCGTTCACGCTGTTCAGCGGTAACTTCCACCTCGACGGTCCGATCCACATAAGATGGGGTATCACGACAGCGAGAGAAACACTGCAGATCGCCGGACACGTTGCGGCAGCAGTTGACGCGAACACCGACCTGTTGATCGCGAACCAGTACTACCCGATAGCGGGACCGTGCACAGAGATGTGCTTACTGGAGACGGCGGCACAGGCCATCACCGACACCGGGTCCGGAAGAGAGATGCTTTCGGGTTCCGCGGCGGCGAAGGGTGTTGCGCAGGACAAGACGACCGGTATGGAGGCCAGAATAATGGGTGAGGCCGCACTTGCGACCGCGGGTATGAAAGTATCCGAGGTCAACAAGGTCCTCGAGAAGCTCATCTCGAGCTACGAGAAGGACTACGCAAAGGCGCCCGCCGGAAAGGACTTCCGCCAGTGCTACGACGTTCTTACTGTCAAACCGACGGCCGAGTACCTGAAGGTGTACGACGGCGCGGTCAAGAAGCTCCAGGGCTTCGGTCTGGACATAAAGAATTGAGAAACAACCTCCACAAACCTTTTCCCAATTTCCTTTAACAAAAGAGGTTGATGCAAATGAAGATAAAGGGTATACTTGGGTTGGCCCTCGTGCTCGTGCTGGCAGTGTTCTCTATCGCAATATTTTCCGGTTCTACGGTCGGAGTAGAGGATTACTCAACATCTGGTGGCAGCATGTTGGAGAACTTCAAGTTCGTTAAGAACATCATGATATGGTTCATGCTGATGCTTGTCGCATTCTTGATGATCTTTATTAAGAAATTCGAATGGGGTGTTGCGCTTGCGGTACTCCTGTCGGCGGCAGGAAGTTTCATCGTATATCTCGGTATACAGGACTTCTACTTCGGCAACCCCTGGAACCAGGACATGATGCTGATGGGCGTCATATGTGCGATCACGGTAGTGATAGCGATAGGATGCTTCCTCGGAACCGTGAAGATGTGGCAGTATCTGCTGATCGGCATACTGTTCGCTCCGGTGTTCGCGCTCGTCGAATGGGTCATGGGTAATGTCGAGCTCTTCGGAGCATATGCGATGGATCCCGGAGGATCGATGCTCGTGCACATGTGCGCTGCATACTTCGGTATCGGTGTTGCTATAGCCGTCAGGGATAAGAGGGCGTTCAACGAACCGATGTACACAAGTACGCACAGCGTGTCGTTCGTCTGGCTGGCTTCGATGCTGCTTTGGGTGCTGTGGCCGTCATTCGTGACCGCATTGCTTCCCGCGGACATGGTGTTCTGGGGAATGATGACCTGTTACCTCGCCGGTATGGGTTCCATACTGAGCGCGTGGATCGTCTGCGTGGCGATACAGAAGAAGGTCAATCCGCTCATATACACATACGCGATGCTTGCGGGTCCGGTCGCGATCGGTGCCCCGTTGCTGATCGTCGGTCCGTGGCTGGCCATCGTTATCGGTATAATTGCCGGTGCGATCTCGGCGTTCTGCTTCATCTATCTGCAGCCGTTCCTTTGCAAGAAGCTCGGTACGCTTGATGTGATGGGCGTCCACAACCTGCACGGAATAGGCGGATGGATCGGTGCCATAATGTCGGCCGTCATACTCGCGTCGATGACCACGTTATACGGCGAGGCGGTCGGTGCGAAGGCAGCCACCAACATCGTGATGGCGGTCATCGTGTTCGCATTGTCGATCTGCTTCGGTATCATTATGGGTCTCATCCTGAAGTTCACGCGCGGCGAGATGACCGACGAACAGATCTTCAGCGACGAAGCGGACTTCATAAGGAACGATGCGCCTGCGGAGTAAACAATAAACATGCGCCTTCGGGCGCATTTCTTAATTTTTTTTATTTTCATTTTTCTTGGTCTGGCATATACGCTTAGGTCATGTATCGATCTTGCCCGCTGGATCGTCCGTTCAAGATTACGGCTTTCTGTGTTTCGTCCATATAATGTGAAGAGCACCTATCCCGTATCGTTGTTGCTTCACAGTATGCTCCGTTCAAGCCTATGACGTCACGTCATTATCCTAAGGTCCTTGATCCTCATCACCTGCTTCGGACATATCATCTCACACCGTTTGCACGCGGTGCCCATGCATCTGTCCGACCTGACCGTTATCACCTTTCCGTTCTCGGTTATCGCCGATTCCGGACATTCTTTCACGCATTTCCCGCATGATATGCATCCTTCGACATTAGCAACGAGATCGACCCCGGTAGTGTGCAGGATCTCCACCTTCTTCCCTCTCAGTTCCGGAAGGTCCGTTGCGGACCTGCGTTCCGATATTGAATCGACGGGTTCCGTGGGCACATGTTTCAGTCCGTAAACGTCCATCATATCGTTATATGCGGACCAGGGCATTCCGTAGGACCATAATGAGATCTCAACGGAATAGATATCTTTGAACACCTGCGACGACGCGAACATACAATGCTTCGCTCTCAGCTGTTTGGTCATCTCTCTGAGATCTTCCATCGACCTCTCGCCGGTGACCATCTTCCTTGCCAGCATTATCGATGTGTTACCGTACTGTATCATCTCTTTGGCGCCGGCGGTCACCATGCCTATCTTCTGCGCCTTCTTCGCATCCACGTACAATCCGGACGCGCCGGACATGTACGCCGTTCCGACATCCTCGACCCATACGCCGGCCTCTATCATCAGCGTAAGACAACCGGCGCGTATCGCCCCTATCGCCTTTCCCGCTTCGTCGATATCTTTGGAATCGATGCTCACGCCGTCCTGCATATGCAGGGTCCCGTCCGGCGTCCCCACCTGCGCCCCCTTCACCAATCCGGAATCATGACCGCAGGCTATCGCCGCGACCACGCCCGTTCCGGTTATTCCGATCGCTTTGCCGTGCATCTCCCCTTTTTCGATGATGTTCCCGGTGGCCGGGTCGACCGTGTCCCCCTCCACGGGAAGCAGCGCGTCGTCGAGTACGTAGCATTTCCATCCTTTTTCCGTTATCTCGACATTGGATATCGCTCCGGGTGCCGCCAGCATACCGTCCCTTATCTGCTGCCCTTCCAATGCGGGACCGGCCGCCGCGGATCCCGTGAATATGTTGCCTTCGTGGAGTAACGCCATCTCGGCGTTCGTTCCGTAATCCACGACTATCCGTGTACCCTCTTTCTCAAGCACCCCGGTCTCGGTGAGCATCGCCATTGCGTCGGCGCCGATCTCATGCGTCACCGCCGGCGGTATCATCACGTCCGCGTCTATCCCCTTTATCCCGAGGTCGCCCGCTTTGACGATCGCGCCGTTCCTGTCCGGAGGTTTGATCCCTAACCGTTCTATCATTGATTTACCGGCGTACGCAAGGTCTCTGATCTCAATGTTCTGGAATATCGACAGCTGGAACGGATTCCCGCACACCGCTATCTTACTCACTTTCTTCAGGTCCACATTCAGAAGTCCGAAGAGATCGTTTATCGCCCTCAGCATAAGGTCGTTCGCCACATCCTGTCCGGTATCCATGGCAAAGTTCACATGATCGATCACGTTCATTCCCGGTACGGGATGACGGGAGGTCATCGCTGTGGATATCGTTTCCTTTGTTTCGAGGTCTATCGCCTGGCATCTCAGTCC
>WRKA01000081.1 GCA_009778265.1 Methanomassiliicoccaceae archaeon
ACACCTTGATCATAGCTGTCGCCGCGATAGCGGCGATCGTTGTGATCGGTGTGGTCGTATACTTCTTTGTGCTGAAGAGACCGTGACGCTGTTCTGAAATTTCCGGAACGGCACATAAAAACGGGCCGGGAGGCCCAACTTCCTTTTCTTATATTCTTACAAAAAAACACGATCATGCGGTGATCCTCTTCCGTCCCCGTTCTGAAAATGTTCACTGATCCGTATGAGAACGCATAGACCGCCGCACTTTTTGACCAAGGAAAAAGAATAAACCTTGGACACCTATCCCGCCAGGATGCGAATAATCATCAAAGGTGTCGTTCAGGGTGTCGGTTTCAGACCGACCGTTCAAAGATTAGCGACATCCTTAGGATTGAACGGGCGCGTATGGAACGACGGCCCGGATGTGATCATTGATACGGACGACGGCGATCGCCTTCTTGATTCGCTTTATATTCATCTGCCTCCGCTTTCGGTGATAGAAGAGGTGGTCACCGAAGATATTGGGTACACGGGAGAAAAGAACGGATTTTTCATTGCCCCTTCGGAGACGCACGGGTCCGGAGTAAGCATTCCTTCCGATACGGCGATATGCGGCAAATGCCTTGACGACATGAAAGAAGGAAGAAGGAAGGGGTACCCGTTCACCACATGTACGGAATGCGGCGCACGTTTCACATTATTATCGTCGTTACCGTACGATCGTCAAAATACCGCCATGTCCGAGTTCGGGATGTGCGAAGAGTGCTCTAATGAATACGGATCGCAGGATGACAGAAGATTCCATCATCAGACCGTCTGCTGCGAGAAGTGCGGTCCTGAATATTCGTTATACGACAGCGCGGGAAAGAAGATCGGCGGAGACCCGATCGCCGGATTCGGTAAGCTGATCGATTCTTCAAAGATCGGCATCATCAAGGGAATGGGCGGGATGCACATATGTTCGCGCATAGATAACGTGAAAAACGTAAGAAAATGGTACGGGCGCTCTCAGAAACCGTTCGCCGTGATGGTCAGAGATATCGACACGATGTTCAGATATGCGGACCCGTCCGATACGGAACTGAAAGAGGTATCGTCGCGTTACCGGCCGATCGTACTGATGAGAAAGATAACGGATGAAGTAACGGAATCGATATCTCCGGGGCTGGACAGCATCGGGGTCTTCCTGCCGTATACCGGAATGCATCATCTTCTCTTCGGGAATATGAGAACGGATGCGATGATCATGACATCCGCCAATATTCCGGGAGAGCCGATGATATTGAACGATACCGAAGCAATGGGAATGAACGCGGATGCGTACTTACTTCACAACCAGAAGATACTGAACCGCGCCGATGACACCGTGATCAGGATCAACAACGGAAGGACGTCCTTCATCAGAAGATCGAGAGGATATACACCGTCGCATATCGATTCCCCGTATACCGGAAGCGTGCTCGCGCTCGGGGCGCAGGAAAATATCGTTGCATCCGTTGCATTCAAAGGAAAGGTACATCAGACACAGCATATCGGCGATCATGATACCGAAGGTGTCGCGGAATACCTGGAAAGCGCGTCGAGATCGCTGATGCGCATGCTTGGATGCGATCCGCAGATAGTTGCCGTGGACCTGCATCCCGGATACGGGAACAGAAGATTTGCGAGAACGATATGTGAAGAGACCGGTGCGGAGCTAACGGAGGTGCAGCATCACTGGGCCCACTGCTCCTCGCTCTTTACTGAGAATGAGAGAGAAGAGGGTGTCGTTCTCGCGCTTGACGGAACGGGATACGGCGACGACGGTAACGCGTGGGGGGGAGAGGTCATGTACGCGGACTATGAAAGATACGAAAGAATTGCCCACCTTCAATACATACCGCTTTTGGGTTCCGAGAGGGCGCTGTATGATCTGAGAAGACTGAAGTTCGCCGTGGACCGTATGAATAATGTGGGATCAAAATTATTTGATGATGACAGTACCGCGGTACTCAACAAGATGATGAACAGAAGCGTGATGACGTCATCGTTCGGACGTCTGCTCGACACGCTTGCCTTTTCTCTTGATGTATGTAAGGAAAGAACATACGACGGCGAACCCGCCATGAAGATGGAACCGCTGCTTTCGCGCGGAAAGATGTTGGATGGTTTCGAAACGGAATTGAAAGGAAAAGAGATAATGACCGCGCCGCTGTTCACAATGTTAACGAAGAAAGAAAGAAAAGAGGATGCCGCATACTCCGTCGTGAGGGCCGTGACGAACAGAATGGTGGATGCGGCGTGCGATGCCGCCGCGTCGAGAGGATTGAAGGAGATCGGAGTATCCGGCGGGGTCTCGTATAACGGACCGATATGCAGGATGATAGATGAAGAGGCCGGAAGATACGGAATGAACGTGATACATCATTCGAAACTGCCGAACGGCGACGGAGGCATCTCCGCGGGTCAGGCATCGATCGCTCTGCGGAGGCTGGTATGATGAACACACTCTTCGTTCTTCTGGACGGTGCCGAGGACCACGATATCCCGGAGTTCGGCGGCAAACGTCCGCTGGATGTGGCGGAGATGCCCTTTATGGATTCCGTGGTGAAAAAGAAAGGATATACCACCGGACGCGGGTACACTCACCTTTTCCTGAACGAATTCTTCACCGGATATCCGCCTGAGCTTCCGAGGGCGGTGATCGAGGCCCTGGGGCTTGATATGAGTCTGACGAACGGCAGGACCGCATACCGTTTAAGTCCCGCGTATCTCCGTAACAATATGGTGGATTGGTCGTACAACATGGAGAAACTTCACGAACCGCTCACAAAATGTGTGATGAACAATCTGGGTATGCTGAATGAATACGGACCGGAGATCAATTTCTTCCTTAACGGAAGAGCGATACTGACCATGGATTGCGACGTCGTTCCCGACCTTCCCTCTCCTCCCATGCCCGCTCCGTACAAGGAGGTCCCGGAACCGTTAGGTTCGTTGGTGAAGAAAGTGGCCGAAGAAATGGACGGTCTTACGTTATATCCCTGGGGGTGCGGGAGATTCAGCGAACAGAAGAAGATATATGATTGCGTCAAGGACCTGATGACAATATCCGACAGTCCTACGGCGTTAGGAATATCCGCGTCGCTGGGACAGGGATACAAACTGATCCGCGATCTTGACGACAGATTTCCGGAGGCGGTCAAAGATCTCGAAAGATATAATGTGCTTCTTCATATGGACGAGGTGGACGAATACAGCCATCAGAAGGATCCGAAGAAGAAGGTCAGAGTTCTGGAGCACATCGACCGTTTAATGGAAAGATATTTCTCGGACACCGGACGCATTGTCTACTTCGTCGATCACGGCACATCGTCGATAACGGGAGAACACCTTCCCGTCAGAGTTCCGTTCTGGACCTCATTCGACGCACCGTTCGGCGACGGCGATGACGTTCCGTTGAAGGATCTTATACCGACAGTGATGGACGGAATGTAAGATCGCATTACGCCGCATCCGTTCTCTGCCGCAGGAAGAAAAAAAGGACGAGCATATCTGCTGTGCCGATATTTTCATCGGTCCCCTCCCCGATCCGTTTCCCGGAAGAAGTTAGACATCAATAAAAAGATACTGACCACGTTTAATAACACGATACAGATATATGAACAACGAAGGTGACATTAATGAAAAATATGCATACTTCCCCCATTCCTGATGGGGATAAAAAGAATCTGATCTTTGCGGCATTGATCGCGGTATCATTTATTTTTGCGGCTCTGCCGTTCATCATCGCCGATACCGATACGGAGAACGGAGATGCGGTATTGGCGGCAGGACCCGCCGGCCCCTCTTCGACCGCAACATGGGACTTCACAAGCGCCGACGCGGACGGCAGCGGCACTTACGGAAGCGG
>WRKA01000082.1 GCA_009778265.1 Methanomassiliicoccaceae archaeon
GGCATCTCGCCCACGACCGCGGGGAAATACATGAAGGCGCTCGAGGATGCTTACATCATTTACAGGGCGGAAAGATATGATGTCCGAGGGAAGAAGATACTGAACTCCGTCGAAAAATATTACGCCGCAGACACCGGAATGAGGAATGCGGTGACCGGATGGAGCGAAGAGGATCTGTGGAAACTGCTGGAGAATTCCGTATATTTAGAATTGAGGAGAAGAGGATATAACGTAAAGGTAGGAAGCTTCAAGGACGCGGAGATCGACTTCACGGCGTTCAAAGGGGACGATGTGGAATACTATCAGGTGACTATCACAATGCTTCCCGACGAGGTCTCCGAAAGAGAGATACGCGCGCTGAACATGGCGAAGGACAGTTATCCGAAAACTATCTTGTCCCTTGACGAGCTCAGGATCCCTCCGGGAAACGGGATAAAACATCTGAATCTCATCGATTGGTTGCTGGGCCGTGACGGAACCGTTTGAGATCCTCCCTTGACAATTCTGTGTCAAACATGTTCAATCTTTGAGACATCCGGCAGGTATCACGAACACTCCGTCCGGACGCCTGTACCCGTACTCGCCTGCCGTTAACACCATGAGGAACGACGGTTCTCCCATTTTCTCGGTATCCACCGTGTCCTTCAGTTTAAGAAGGTTCTTGGCCGCGTCCTCGATCTCCTTACTGCCCAGTTTCGCTTCCGCCGCCGCCCATCTCCCGTCGTCCAGACGTATAACGATGTCCGCCTCCAGACCGTAACCGTCCCGATAATGGAACACCTCCCCGTCCAACATCTGAGCGTACACTCTCAGATCGCGTACACACATCGACTCGAAGAGAAAACCGAATGTTTTTAGGTCCTCCAGCATCTTTTTGGTGGGCATCCTCATCATATGCACCGCTATGGACGGATCCACGAAATGTCTTTTCGGAGCGGTTCTTACCGCCGTCCCGGACCGGACGGCCGGATTCCATGCCTGCACATCCTCCACGATATAAAGGCGTCTGAGCGCGTTTATGTAATCGGACACCGTCTTTTCCGACACCGTGCCGTCGTCGCCCGACATATCCCTCGTCACTGTCGAGGTCGTCGTCATCGTGGATATGTTCCGGGACAGCGACAGAAGCAGTTTCTTGACCGTCTCCGGATTTCGTTTGACCCCGTCAACGTCCGATATGTCCTCGTTCATTATCGCACTCATGAAATCTTTCATATTGCCTGTCGCTTTTGTTTCGTCATCACCGATCGTTGCGGGCCATCCGCCCCTCAGAATGGCGAGAGCGAGGCCCTTGACCGTTAGGTCCGACCTTCCCCTCGCTTCTTTGCCGTCGAACAGATCTTTCAATGAAACGGAGCCGTTGGATTCCAAGGACTCGAACAATGCCATAGGTCTCATCATCAACCGCGATATCCTTCCGGCACCTGAGTGTCTCGGAGGCTTTTTCGGAGGCTTTGCCGATCCCGTGAGAATGAACTGTCCGGGATCGCCGCGCTCGTCCACTTCGTATCTTACGGCATCCCACAGGACCGGTGCGAGCTGCCATTCGTCAATAAGCCTCGGAACCTCTCCTTCCAGCAGCAGCTTCGGATCCGTGTCCGCCAACTTGAGATTGGAATAATCTCCCGCGGGGTCCTGCATCTTGACCGCACTTGCGCTGTGTTCTTCGGCGGTGCGGGTCTTCCCGCACCATTTCGGCCCCTCGATAAGGACTGCGCCTATTCTTTGGAGACGCTCTTCCAATTGTGAATCCGCTATTCTTTTCAGATACGGCCTCTTCATATGGTCCAGATGGATATCGATATATTAATCACTTCCGAAGTTGAAGGGTTTTTACTTCCGAAGTTGAAGGGTTTTTACTTCCGTAGTTGAAGGGTTTTTACTTCCGAAGTTGAATGGTTTTTACTTCCGAAGTTGAAGGATTTTTAACGGAAGGTATTTGACCGCATAGATATGCACATCCCTATGCAAAATCGTTTACAATGATATTTACCATGACATTTACCGTGACATTTACCGTGACAGAACGGTCAGACGGGCCGGGACCTCACTTCAGCAATGCTTCCCAGTATCCTGTCTTGTCGTCACCGATCCTCCGGATGTATCCTTCTTTCACCAACACCGAAAGATGCCTCCTTACGGTCCTCTCACTCACACCCATCGTGTGAGCGATCTCCGTTGCGGTGACCTTCGGGTCCTCGTATATGATATCGAGAACCTTTCTCACTCTGTCGGACAATCGCATCATATTCTCTGGCCGCATACTGCCAACGAACTCGGAAACTGCATTCCGGATCATTCTGAGCATGAAGATCACGAACGGCGTTACGTTCTCCGGCGCGGAATTCTGAAGCGCCGAATAATAATTCTGCTGCTCTTTCTTGATCCACGTTTCTACCGGAAGATATGCGAATACATGTTTCCATTTGGAAAGGATAAGCGAATGCCAGAGTCTTCCCATCCTTCCGTTGCCGTCAACGAACGGATGGATGTATTCGAATTGAAAATGAAATATGCAACTTTTGATCAGCGGATGATACTCTGTGGTCCTTGTCCATTCTATCAGCTCCTTTATCATTCCCGGGACCGTGTCGGGAGAGGGAGCGATGTGCACCGGAACGTTCCCTTTGAAGACCCCGATGTCGCATGTTCTGAATATTCCTTCTTCGTCGACCAGCAGATGCATCATATCTTTGTGAGCGGCAAGCATATCGTTAACGGAATACGGATCGTAATTGTCTATGCTGCCGTAGGCTTTCACGGCCCCTTTCACTTCCTGGATCTCCCTCGGATTCCCCAGAACACGTTTGCCGTTGACGATGTCCGTCACCTTATCCAGAGTAAGTGTGTTGCCTTCGATCGCCAGAGACGACTGTATCGATCTTAAGGTGTTGGCACGCCTGAGTTTCAGATCGAGCGTCTGAACATCATGATCGTCCGGGATCCGTTCAATGAGCGACGATATCTCCGATACCAGCGAAGATATCTCATTGATCGTATCGAACTCGGGACCGAACGGCATACTATCAGCAACACCGAAACATCGGCAATATATAAACGAACGTTCCTGGTGAAGGATACGCGCGCTGACTATGATGGCCGATAACTACCCGAAGACCTAACTCTCCATGGATCAGTTCGAGATCTATTTCTATAATTGAAGGATTTCACTGAGCCGAAAAGTAAGTAAAAGTTGCCGGGCCGAGGCCCGGCGTGAATTTGTTTTTCCGATCACGCGATGAACAGTACCGCTGTCACCAGGCATATCGTTGACAGAAGTTTCACGAGCACGTGGATCGACGGTCCGGCGGTGTCCTTGAACGGATCGCCGATCGTGTCACCCACAACAGCCGCGGCGTGCGTCGGAGACCCTTTGCCGCCATGGTGGCCTTCCTCGATGTACTTCTTCGCGTTGTCCCATGCGCCTCCTCCGTTGTTGAGGAAGTTCGCCATAAGGATACCGACGATCGTACCGGCCATGATCAGCGCACCGACCGCGGCCGGAGCGATGTCCGGGAACGCAAATCTGTATATGATGCCGAAAGAAACGGGAACGACTATCGGCAGAAGTGCGGGAAGCACCATCGCCTTGAGCGCTCCGCGCGTTGCGATATCGACGCACTGGCTGTAGCTCGGTTCGGAGGTTCCGGCCATTATTCCGGGGTCCTCCCTGAATTGTCTGCGTACCTCTTCGATCATCGCGCCCGCTGCGGTCCCCACTGCTCTTATCGCCAATGCGGCGAAGAAGAACACTAACATTCCGCCAATCAGCGCACCCGCGAATATTAACGGATTGCCGATGTTGACGTTGAACGCTTCCTGAAGTGAGACGTCGTGTCCGAGTTTTTCGGTCAGTTTATTCGCCACTATCTCGAAGTATGC
>WRKA01000083.1 GCA_009778265.1 Methanomassiliicoccaceae archaeon
GCGACGTGGCCGCAGTTCGGGTTGCCGCAGATGTACTGCTGCGTTCCGTCCGATTCGTCCAATAAACGGTCCTTTATCACCATCGCCGCCCCGTGGCCGATCAGACAGTCACGTTCCATCTCACCGAATCTGAGACCTCCCTGTCTCGATCTTCCTTCCGTCGGCTGTCTCGTAAGTATCTGTACCGGACCTCTGGAACGGACGTGCATCTTTCCGCTGACCATGTGGTGCAGTTTCTGATAGAAGATCACACCGATGAACACATCCGTCTGTATCATGCGTCCGCTGACGCCGTCGTACATCACTTCCTTCCCGGTATGTTTGAATCCGTTCCTTACCAGACCGTCCCTGATCGACTGTTCGTTCTCTCCCGAGAACGATGTGGCGTCGATCGTACGGCCTTCCATCGATCCCACCTTCCCGCCGATCATCTCCAGAACGTGAGCGACGGTCATACGGCTCGGAATGGCGTGAGGATTGATGACAAGGTCAGGCGTGATACCGTCGGCGGTGAAGGGCATGTCGGCCTGATCCACGAGTCTCCCGACCACACCTTTCTGTCCGTGTCTCGAACAGAATTTGTCTCCGAGTTCGGGAACTCTCTGATCCCTCACTTTGACCCTTACCAACCTGGAACCGTTCTCCGATTCCGTTACCATTACGGAATCCACGTATCCTAACTCTCCCGGTCTTACCGTCACCGAGGTCTCCCTTCTCTTCTGCGGAGTGAGGAAATCCGTCTCTTCCTCGAGGAAACGCGGCGGCGATGTCTTTCCTATAAGGACGTCGCTTCCGTTGACCTCCGATTCCGGCGATATGAGACCGTCATCACCGAGCGAAGCGTACGCCATATCCGCGCGGGCTCCCCTGACATCCGGCGACGGGATCTCGAAATGATCCTCCTGCCCTCCCGGATACCGTCTTTCTTCGGCGCGGTACGTTCTCATGAACGACGACCTTCCCAGCCCTCTCTGCACCGACGATTTGTTCATCACGAGAGCGTCCTCCATGTTATAGCCGTGATATGACAGCACGGCGACAACGAAATTCTGACCGGCCGGTCTGTGATTGTAACCGACGAACTCCATCGTCTGCGTCTGGGCCATCGGCCTCTGCGGGTAATGCAGCAGATGGCCTCTCGTATCCGGTCTGATACGGTAGTTCGACGCGGGAACACCCAGCGCCTGCTTCGCCATACCGGCGCCCATCGTCACACGCGGCGAAGAATTGTGCTCCGGATATGGTACTAACCCTGAACACACTCCGAGTATGACCATCGGGTCTATCTCCATATGCGTCAGCGAAGCGTCAAGTTTCGACGGTACAGCGCACTCATGGGAACAGAACCTGCATCTCAGTATGATGTCGCCTTCCTTACCGGCGTTCATCCAGTCCGCGTCCATCGGGGACAGCGCACGTCCGCATTCCTCGCATCTTTCCGGAACCTCGTACGCATCGACGGCAATGAACGCATCCTCTTCTTCCTCGGCATCAAGCCATTCGAGGATGCCTTCGCGGAACAGGTCGCTCCATCTTACCTTCTTATCGCGTATGCCTTCCAGATGTTTTCTGGTGAGCATCGTCCTTCCGTCCTTCAACACTAATAACGGACGTCTGAGACGGCCTTCGTCGCAGTTGATGATCACCTCGTTCATCTCATCGTCAAATCTGATGTTCACTTCTCCGGACATAAGACCGCAGCGTCTGCGGTCCCTTATCTCCGCCACAAGTTTTCCGGCCTCCGGATGCGTTCCTACAAGGTCCCCGTTAACATATACGCGGGAGCCGTGCTGCTTCACCGGCCCGAGACCCAGGTCCTTCAGTATCCATTTCAGGTCCGTCTCCTGGAATCCTTCGGACACATCGATTATCAACGCGGCATTTTTAACAAGACCGCAGTTCTGTCCTTCCGGCGTTTCCGACGGACAGAGACGGCCCCACTGCGTCGGATGCAGATCGCGTGCCTCGAAGTGCGGCTGGCTTCTTGTCAGTGACGACGTAACTCTTCTCAGATGGGACATCGCGGACATGTTGCTCGTTCTGTCCAGTAATTGCGACACACCCGCACGCCCTCCGACCCAGTTACCTGTCGCCAGCGCGTGCAAAAGCTTGTGAGTAAGGAGATCGGGACGTATCGACGACGATATCTTCAGTTCGTCCTTTTTACGTCCCCAGTTCCTCTCCAGCTGATATTTCAGATCCTTCATCAGGCTGTTGAACGAGGTCCTGAAAAGGTCCTCCATCAGGTCCCCCGACAATTTCAGTCTTTTGTTGGCGTAATGGTCCTTGTCGTCCTCTTTCCTTTTATCTAACGATAATTCAAGAACGGCGTGCGCTATGCGTCCGAGGAATATCGCTTTCTTCATTCTGTCCGCTTCCGTGTCACCGAGATGCGGAAGCAGCGAACGGTCAAGTATCGATTCCACTTTTTTCGTTCTGTATTCCTTGGCCTGACCGGCGGCGAAGTTCCTCTCCAGGAACAGTATCGCATCTTCCTGCGAATGGTAGCCGTTCGGAGCGTACGCTTTCTTGTCGAGACTGTTCTCGATGTTCGCGTAGACGATGTTGGCCATCTCCTCTTTCGAAACTATCGTTTCATAGATCTCTTCGTCGCTCTCCATCCCGAGCGCCTTCATCAGCGCTATCAGCGGGATCGCGGTCGACGCGACGGGAACGGTCACCATAAGAAGACCGTCCTTCTTCTTTTCCACTAACGTCAAAGCACGGTATCCCTCTTTCTGAGAGAACACCTTCGCCGATTCGAGTCTCGTGCCGTATTTTTCGTTGTATTCGATCATCACTCTGTTCGGAGCGAGGTCCTCCAATGTTATCAGCGCCCTTTCGGTACCGCCGACGATGAAATATCCTCCGGGATCGCGGGGGTCCTCTTTCTGCTCGAGCAGCATCTTCACATATTCCTCGTCGGAAAGCTCGCGTTCCGCGCGCGCTTCGACCGCTTTTCTGTTCAGGTTGCATCCTTTCGACTTGACCATCATCGGAAGGTCCCCGACATGTACCTTTTCAGTTTCCTTTTCAACGCCGTCCTCGATAACGGTGAAATCGAGGTGTATGGGTGCAAGATAGTTCAGATTCCTCAGTCTCGCTTCCATCGGCGACAGGTCGTGACGGTAGCCGTTCGCTTCCATTATCTTCGGCTCGTCCACGTGTATCGTCGCTCTGGACTGCGGGTCCACTTCCCCGTTATCGTCCCTCTTCCTTCCGATGCGTATCTCAATGTTGCGGCCGTTCGTCCTCTCGGTGTCCAAACGTATTATCCCGCGTTCCGCGTCGTCCGTCGGTACCCTCAGGTTATCTACGATCCTCTGCATCCTGCTGTTCGGATTGTCCTGGGTCGCAAGGAAATCATCGAACGACGACACGTGATGGTTAACGATGCTGTGCTCATCGAAATATAGTTTTACAAGGTCTCTCATGATTCATCCCCTGGTCACAAGTCTGTAGGCGACGAATTCCTCCGCCGTCTCGCTTTTTCTAATGATTTTTACGATACGTCCCTCATCGACCGGGCCGTATATGTTCTCCAGCACTCTTATGCCGGCGTCCGTCTTCCTTATCTTGGGAAGCTGGTCGCATGTCACTTTCAGTTTCGAAAGGACCTCGTTCGCTTCTTCCTCCGAGAGAAGATGATGTTCCGGTACAAGGTCGTGCGTGAGAACGTTGAACGCGATGTTGTCTGCTGCCAAGTGTTACACCTACCAATTTTCCCCGCTGTCGGTCAGCGGGATACCCGTGCGCAAGAAAAATGCCTGTTCCTCTTTTCCATCGCTCATACTTGATCTGCCCTTTCCGATCGCTCATGAGACCATCAGCGGGTCTGAAGGGATTCGAACCCCTGACCACCTGATTAAAAGTCAGATGCTCTACCTAGCTGAGCTA
>WRKA01000084.1 GCA_009778265.1 Methanomassiliicoccaceae archaeon
GTCCTATCTTTTTATAGAGGACGAGCCCGCGGAACTGAGAAAGGCGTGCAGATCGTTCGCCGACAGGGACGACGATGTGCTGTTCATAACCTCCGGGAACGTGAAAGCTGTGAAAGAGGTGATAAGGAACGATAAGATGAAGGTGCTGGCGGTATCCGAGAAGCAGGGCGCGAACTACATCAACGGTTCGAGGATCGGTTCCGTGACAAGCCTTATGACATCGTTCGCCGCGTCGGTCAAAAGACCGGTGATAGCGATAGACGACCTTCTGTCGCTGATACAGCTGAACGATCTTAATTCGATACTTACGATGATCCATCAGACGGTCAACAGCGGGTCGGGGATAACGATGACGCTTTTGGTATCCCTGCGTCCGGACAACCTTACGGAAAGGGATAAGGGATTACTGTTACATGATCTGCAGGAATACGATATGAAGGGATCGCAATGAGAATAGAACGCGTTTGGGCCAGGGAAGTACTGGATTCCAGAGGGAATCCGACGGTGGAAGCGGAAATAACCGTGAACGGAAAAAAGATCACCGCGATAGCGCCGTCCGGTGCGTCGACGGGTTCGTTCGAAGCACATGAGCTCAGGGACAAGGAACAGCGGTACAACGGCAAAGGTGTGACGAAAGCGGTGAACAGCATAAGAGGCGAGATCGCTCAGATGCTCACAGGAATGGATGTTTCCGATCAGGCGGCGGTCGATTCCGCGCTCATAGAACTTGACGGAACGGAGAACAAGACGAGACTGGGCGGTAATGCGATCACTGCCGTCTCGTTCGCAGCGGCGCATGCCGGCGCGTATGCGGATAACGTTCCGTTATACAGGCACATAGGCGACGACGGCGTTACGCTGCCGGTACCGATGTTCAATATAATAAACGGGGGAAAACACGCCGGCGGAGATCTGATGATACAGGAGTTCATGATAATACCGGCAGGTTCGCCGTCATTCTCGGAATGTCTGAGGGCGGCGGCGGAGATATACGCGTCACTGAGAACGTTACTGAAGAAAAGATACGGCGCGGGAGCGGTGAACATAGGCGACGAGGGAGGGTTCGCGCCTCCGCTCAGTACGTCGTCGGACGCGATGGACGTGATCGTGGACGCAATATCCGGGGCCGGTTACTCTCCCGGAAAGGATGTGTTCCTGGCGCTTGACGCCGCGTCCAGCGAATTCTTTGATAATGGCGTGTATAACGTGGACGGGATGAGACTGTCCGCCGGGGAACTTATTGACCATTATACGGAAATGACGAAAAGATATCCTCTGATAAGCATCGAGGACCCGTTCTTCGAGGACGATTTCATTTCTACGGCAGCACTTACGGAGAAGATCGGCGATCGTGTTCAGGTGGTGGGCGACGATCTTTACGTCACAAATACAAAACGTCTTTCCCAAGGGATCGAAATGAAGGCGACCAACGCCCTTCTGCTGAAAGTGAATCAGATAGGCACGGTCACGGAAGCGGGGAACGCGGCGAAGATGAGCTTCGATAACGGTTATTCGGTCGTCGTGTCACACCGTTCCGGAGAATCCGAGGACGTGACGATCGCGGACCTGTCGGTGGGCTGGGGAACGGGACAGATAAAAACGGGCGCACCCGCCCGCGGCGAGAGGACGGCAAAATACAACCGTTTACTGAGAATAGAAGAAGAATTAGGGCCGAAGGCCGTCTTCCTCGGAAAAAAGGTATACTTGTGAGTGATGAAAATGGAAAGACTCTTCGCGGCCGATGAAAAAGAGATACGCGACGCGTACACGACTGACGTATATTTCGAGAGAACGAAAAAGATCCTTAACGCCAAAGGACTGGAAAGAACGGACGTATGGGCGGAATTCACGCTGGGATCGCTTCCGAACAAATGGCCCTGGGCGGTGCTCTGCGGTACGGAAGAGGTGATACGGCTGTCCGAAGGGATCGATATAGATATATTCGGAGTTCCGGAAGGAACTATATTCAGATCGAGGTCGCCGAAGGGCATCCGTGTTCCGCTGATGAACATCCGCGGCCGTTACGCCGAGTTCGGAGAGATGGAGACCGCGATGTTAGGGATGATGTGCCATCCGTCCGGCGTCGCGACGGCGGCCGCGCGTGTAAGATGTGCGGCGAAGGACAAGAAAGTAATGGCGTTCGGCAACAGAAGGATGCATCCCGCGATCTCGGGTGTTCTTGACAGGTCAGCATACATCGGAGGATGCGACGACGTGGCGTCGAAGATAGGCGGCGATATGATCGGGAAAGAGGCCGTAGGAACGGTGCCGCATTCGCTGATGCTGATAATGGGCAGCGACGAGGAAGCGTTCAGAGCGTTCGACGAGATAATCGAGAAAAGCGTTCCGAGGATAATGCTCATCGACACGTTCTCGGACGAACGCGAGGCGTCGATCAATGCCTGCAGGCTGATAAAAGATCTGAAAGGGGTGAGACTCGACACACCGAGCTCAAGAAGGGGATCGATGAGGGAGATCATTCAGGAAGTAAGATGGGAACTGGATTCCAAAGGTTACAAAGATGTGGAGATAATAGCGTCCGGCGGCCTCGACGAGAACAGCATACGCGACCTTATGGGATCCGGCGTATCGGGATTCGGGGTCGGGACGTCGATAAGCAACGCGCCCACTTTGGACATCTCCATGGACCTGGTGTGTAAGAACGGATCCTCCATATCAAAAAAAGGGAAGTTCGGAGGAAGGAAGTATACGTACAGGTGTCCCCGCTGTCTCTCCATGGACGTCTCGTTATCGGAAAGCGATAACCTGACGTGCTCGTGCGGTTCGCCGATGGAACTGTTCGAAGTACCGTTAATGAAGAACGGAAAGAGGATACGCAGGGACGCTCCGTCGGATATAAGAAAATATGTGCTGTCTCAGCTAAAACAGCTCGGAGAACTCTAAAATATATCAAATTTCTATTGTTTTTTAAACATTTTCCAGTATATTTTGCACTTAACGCCGTTAACTACAACTTTATTAGTACGGTATATAACCATTGTTAGGATGGCGTGTCGAAAGGGTTATATGCAGTGTGCGGTTAGTATATCGGGAGCGTGTCTGGCCGCCCCCGCGGAGGGCGCGGGCGAAGAATACGCATAATGAGGAAGAGAGGATGAACAGAAAGAATTGGTCAGCGGACGCTACGGATCATGAGCACATATACGGGGTTATCCGATGACCGACCTGACGATCGACTGCATAAGACATAACGAAATGTCAAAAATATATTGTAAATGCGGTAATATAGCGTCCATTGACAAAAATATTCTGAAAATGAAGAGACAGCTCAGGAAGGAAGCGGAATGCGCCGTCTGCAGGAACCACAGGATATCGGACGACCTCGATCATCTGAACGGTCTGTTCGACGGTACTCTGGACGCGGACGCGGATAGTTATTTTTAATCCCTCGGCCATGGTGTAGGGATGCGTCTTCTGATAGTCTCGGGAATGTTGGGTTCCGGCAAGACGTCGGCGATCATAGGCATCGCCGGTATCCTTTCCGGAAAAGGCATGAGAATAGCGGTGATAGAGAACGAGATAGGTTCCGTCGGGATAGACGGGGAAGTGCTCGAACGCAACGGTATGACGGTAAGGGAACTGAAAGGAGGGTGCATCTGCTGTACAATGAGGACCGGGATGATAGATACGCTCCGTACCATAGGATCGCTCATCGATCCCGATATGACGATAATAGAACCGACGGGGATCGCGGATCCGAAGCACATCGTCGGCGCGGTGGACGGCGTGACGGGTCTGAACATTTCGTCGGTATATACAATAATAATTGTAGATGCGGAGAGGATACTTAAAATAAGGAATATGTTCGAGCGCCCGCTCAGAAATCAGTTAAGCATCGCGGATCTTGTGCTCATAAACAAGATCGACACGGTATCCGGAGAAGAGGCGGAAGAGATCGGATCGTATATCCGTTCTTTATCTTATAACGGTCCCATAATGAATACGAGGGCCGACAGCGGAACGAATATCGAAAAGGTCGCGGAATTGATAATGTGACGGATGAAGAAGAACTTATACCGACGGCGATAGCGGCGGACGCATACGGTTCTGTGGG
>WRKA01000085.1 GCA_009778265.1 Methanomassiliicoccaceae archaeon
ACCGTTCCCGCCGAATGATATTCCGGACGGTCCGGCCGGGTCCAGATAATAGCAGTTCGCGATACTGCCGAGCCCTATGCCGAACACTCCGCCCGTCGCCGAATTGCCGGTCACGGTGCCGGCGTTGTAACAGTTCGTGATGCTGTCGCCGCTGATCATACCGACCACGCCGCCTACGGATACGTTCCCTTTGACATCGCCGATATTGAAGCAGTTGGTCATGCTGCTTCCGTTACTGCTTACGCCGGCGATACCGCCGGCGTCGACGGATGTTACGGTAACACTGCCTGCGTTGTAACAGTTGGTCAGACCGCTGTGGTCCAGGAGACCGACCGTACCGCCGGCGTATCCCGCGCCCGCGCCTATTCCCCTGACATTTCCTTCATTGTAACAGTTCATGATGTCGCTGTCGACAGCGCGGCCGGCTATGCCGCCGACGATCGTGTCGCCTGTGACCGTCCCCTTATTAGAACATCCCGTTATGCTTCCGCCGCTGAGTTCGCCGGCTATGCCGCCGACGGTGCCGCCGCCGCGTATGAAGCTTTTGTCGATCCCGAGGTCCTTCACATTACCGGTAACGTATCCGAACAGACCCTGACTGTCCTTTCCGTTGTTTATGTACACGCCGCTGACCGTGTGATCGTTCCCGTTGAAATTCGCTTCGAAGGGAGAGTTGGACGACGTCTCATACCATCCTATCGGCGTCCAGATATTCTTCGGAACGAACCCGTCCCCCCATATGCTGATAGATGACACATCGTTGAGAAGTATGTCCTCCGTTAGTTCATAGTATGTGTCGGTACCGTTGTACTTCTGTTTGTCGCCGGCAGATATCTCATTATCGTTGATCATCTCGGACAGCAGTTTCAGTTCTCCGGCGCTGCGTATCAGAAAAGGATTGTTCTCGTTCCCCGGGTCCCCGCTTCCCGACGGGGACGTTGCGAACGCCTGCGTACCGGGCGCGGACCATGGTGCCGTAACGCCGTCCCACGGGACCGGTGTGATATCTCCCCCGGTCTCCTCGACCCGGGACCTATCATCTCTTTCACTGGATAACACATACGCGAGCGGCGAGATCAACAGTGCCGCAACGACCAACATAGTTAACGCGTGGACATACCTCATTTTATCCCCCTTCTGCTGTGTCCGAGGGGACGGACACATATACGTGCGTTAATGTTAACAACGGTATTTATACCCTTAACGCTGATTTATTTTATATATTATATAAATAAAAATTATTTCGGCATCATGAACGGACATCACATTGAGATCATGATCTCATCGTTCCCGATTATCTTTGACCGTCTTTGCCCGCATTCCTTAAAGAATCCATTCACTGCTGAGAATGATTTAAATATGACGATATGATGGATGCGAACGATAACAATGAGCGACAATGAACCGCTGGAAAGTCCGGACGAGGACGTAACGAGAGTACGTCTCCCGAACATAAAGGAAGGAGAGATGTTCGGAATAGCGGACCAGCTGCTCGGAGCGTCGAAGATCAAAGTGATGTGTGAGGACGGCGTATCAAGAATGGGCCGCATCCCCGGAAAGATCAAAAAAAGGATGTGGATACGCGAAGGCGACCTTCTTATCATTTCGTTGTGGGATTTTCAGCCCGACAAATGCGACGTGAGATTCCGTTACACAAAAACACAGGCCGTCAACCTCAGCAAAAGAGGGAAGGTGCCTAAAAGTCTTGATATTTTCTGAGTGTGAAAACGTAAAATGTCATACGACGAGATGTATTCTTACTTGGAAGCGCGCGTGGACGCGCTTAAAACGAACAGAACGGGCGACGAACGTCAGACCGTTGATGAGGTATTTGATAAACAGACATTGATGACGATATACGATATGATGACCTCCGGGATCATCGATTCCGTGAGGTTCCCCATATCCAGCGGAAAAGAGGGGAACGTGTTCTTCGCGACCGACACGGACGGGGATCCGCTGGCATTGAAGATATTCAGAACCTCGACATCAACATTCAAACGTGTCGGGAAGTACATTGAAGGCGATCCGAGATTCAGAGGATTAACGGGAAACCGCAGAAAAATGATATACGCGTGGACCAACAAGGAATACCGCAACCTTCAGAGATATTACGAATCCGAGATTCCGGTCCCGGAGCCGGTGACCTTCGGTAAGAATTGTCTCGTCATGGAATTCATCGGCGACGACGACGGGGTGCCGGCGCCGCAGCTTAAAGATGTGATACTCGACGATCCGACGGACACGTACGACGAGATCGTCTCATTCATCATAGACGGTTACCAGAAAGCACACCTTGTTCACGGGGATATGAGCGAATATAATATCCTGATGATGGACGATATCCCGATACTCATAGACTGCGGACAGGCCATGACGGCGGACCATTTCAATTCCAAGGAACTTTTGTTAAGAGATATCGAGAACGTGAACCGCTTTTTTAAGAACCGCGGTGCCGATATCATTAAAACAGAAGTGATAATGAACGAGACCCTGAACGGCGAGAACGACGCCGATGAAGAAGAGGACGATGAGGATTGGGAAGAGGAGGATGACGAATGAGATCGATCAGGATTCCCGGGGACCGCGTTGGAACGCTTATAGGACACAACGGCGAAACGAAGAGGATGCTTGTCAAAATGACCGGTGTCAAGATCGAAGTGGACACGGAAGGCGAAGTGATAATATACGACGATAAAGCGAAGGACCCTCTCGCTGCGCTGAAACTCATGGACGTCGTAAAAGCGATAGGGCGCGGCTTCTCTCCCGAAAGGGCTATGCGATTGTTCCAGGATGATGAATATTTTGAGGTCATCGATCTCAAGGAGTTCGTCGGCGGCCGTCATAATCAGCTTTCACGCATACGCGGAAGACTGATAGGCCACGACGGAAAGACGAGAGAGCTGATCGAGGACCTTGCCGGCGTCAGCATGTCGATATACGGTAACACGGTAGCGCTGATAGGAAGTTCCGTTGGTCTTCCGGTGGCGAAACAGGCGATCGAGATGTTACTGAACGGAAGCGAACACTCCACCGTGTACAGGTACCTGGAGAACCAGCGTCCCAGACTCAGGATCGCGGAGATGGGGTTCGACATCTGACGTGATATCATGGACTGGATATCCGATAATATAGCGATAGCCGAAGAGGCGTTAAAAAAAGGGTTGTGCGACCACTGCTTAGGACGTCTGTTCGGAAAACTCGGAACGGGAATGACCAACGACCAAAGGGGAAGAATGATAAGAGAGGCGCTTTCGCTGAAAGGGATCGCAACGGAAGCGCCGGATGTTTGTGAACTATGTGACAACATCTTCGACACATTGGAAAGATATGCGGAGGCCGCCGCCGATTCTATCGTGACCGTGGAATCGGACAATTTCCTGATCGGTTCCCGCGTTGATCCCGAGATCGCCGCTAAAGAAAAGAGATTGTGGGAAGAACTCGGGACGGAGAACGCCGAATCTCTGAAGGCGGAACTGAACAGAGAGATAGGAAAGCTTACGTTACCGATGATCGGCCGCGCCGTCGAGTTCAAGAGTCCGCAGGTCGTCGCTTGCGTGGACACACAGTTCGCCGATGTCACATTGGATATTGCGCCGATATTCATCTCCGGCCGTTACAACAAACTTTCGAGGGAGATACCGCAGACGATCTGGCCCTGCAGAGTGTGCAAAGGGAAGGGATGTCCGAGATGCAAAGGCGTCGGAAAGATGTACGTCACCTCGGTGCAGGAGATAATCGGCGATATCGCGGTAGAGATGAGCGAAGGGAAGGACCACGCCCTCCACGGGATGGGAAGGGAAGATATCGACGCTCTGATGTTAGGTACCGGAAGACCGTTCGTCCTTGAGATAAGCGGCCCCCGTATACGCAACATAGATCTATACGAGCTTGAGAGAAAGGCAAACACTTCAGACCTTGCGAAATTCAACAGTTTGTCTTTCGTAACAAGGGACGCGGTCCAAAGAACGAAGGACCTCAATCCCACGAAGACCTATAAAGTGCGCGTGAGGGCGGACGGTAAAGTTAATAAAGAAAGAGTAAATGAGGTAGCCCGGTCATTCAAGAATCTCTGTATTGACCAAAGAAC
>WRKA01000086.1 GCA_009778265.1 Methanomassiliicoccaceae archaeon
TGCTGAAAGGCAACGCCGAATACAGGTCGGCGGATCACAGAAGTGCATCACGCTCGTATGCCAAGGCATTGGAGATAAGACCGCATGATGCGAAGCTGTGGCACTCGCGGGGGATGGCGGAGGAGATGGCGGGGATGTACAAGGATGCCGAATCATCATATGACCGGGCGGTGATAATGGACCTCGACAACCCCTCTTACTGGTTATCTAAAGCAATAGTGCAGGAGAAGCGCGGAGACCTTAAGGGATCCGTGCTGTCGCTGAACCGCGTGATATCGGAATCTCCGGACAATGTGTTCGCGCTCGTCCGGAAAGCGAGGATACTGGCTTTCGCGGGAAGGAATGAGGATGCTCTGTTCTTCCTCGACCATGCGCTGAAGGTCGACGGCATGAATATCAAGATATTGGAGATGAAGAAGAACATATACAGGCACGCCGAACGATATGAGGATGTGATCGAGAGCTGCAAAGCGATACTCAGAATCGACAAAAAGAACATTATTGCGCTTACCGACATGGCCGAAACATTCCAGAGAATAGGGAGACACGACGACGCTCTGAAGGTCCTCGATACCGTCTCCTCGGATCTCGGAGAGGTCGGCGTCCTGATGATGAAAAAACATTCCGCCGGTCTGAACGGAAATACGGAGGTCGAGATCGAGAGCTGCAGGTCCATATTGAAGATAGAACCGAATAACCGCAATGTCAAATTAGAACTTGCGGACGCGCTGATACGGAACGGCGACCATGCGGACGCTATGAAGGTATACGACGAGGTGCATGAGGAGGATCCGAGGGATGCCGAGGTGATAGTCCTCCGCGGTAAGCTCAGAGCTCTGATGGCCGACGAGGCGAACACCGTCGAACTGTATCACGAGGCTGTGCTTGATAACCCCGACGATCCCGATATCCTGAACAAACTGGCGGCGACGCTTTGCGATTCCGGAGAATATGACGAAGCGTACGGCATGATATCCAGAGCGATCGAGATATCGCCTGATGTCGCAGAGTTCCACATGACCGGGGCGAGGATACTGATGGCTAAGAACGATCCGGAAGGCGCGCTGAAAATGCTGAACAGCGCGTTGAACGACGTTCCGGACCGAGGGGAGATATATCTGCGCATCGGAGAGATACACGAGCGCCTGAAGAACTATGATGACGCTTTGACGGCATACGATTCCGCGTTGCGTGAGGGCGCCGACGCCAATTACAGAAAGGGGCGTGTGCAGGAGCTGAAGGGAGACCGTGAAGATGCCAAGAACAGTTATTCCGCGGCCGTTTCTTCGGATGCCGACAACGTGAGGGCGCTGGAAAGGCTCGGCACCATGCAATTCGAGGACAAAGAATATGCGGCGGCGAGGAGGAACCTCGATTCCGCTCTGAAGGCGGACCCGTTCGACACATCTTCGCTGTTGAGCCGTGCGAGACTTTATGTGAAAGAAGGGATAGCCGGAAAGGCGGTACCGATCTATCGAACACTGTCCAGCCGCGACGACAGCACCGACGAGATAAGAAATGAACTGAATATACTCCTTGCTGGCTATGAAGGACCGCCGGCCGCTGAACATACGATCGAAAAGACAGCGGAAAAGCCGGATACGGAAAAAGAGACGGCAGATATCCGGGAAAGGGTCACCGAAAAGGATGCCGCCGACATGGGCAGCACCTATGATCTCGCCCTCGCCGCGCTGGAACGCGCATACGAGACGGGAAGCGCCATAAGCGACGACGATATGCTGGCCGGACTCGGCATTACCGGAGATAAGAAAGATATGGTGCTGGATTATCTGTCCGGCATAGAGGAATACGGCACGATAGACGTGAGCTCGGAAGAATTCGAAAGGATGGAAAGATTATCGAAGAACGTCATACTCGCGGAATGCATTGACGACATCGATTCCAATCCTCTGGTAGGTATACCCGCGGCATTCATGGCGTCCACCGCCGAGACGATAGACGATGCCAAAAAGCTGATCGCATACATTTACAAAGCGGTGACCGACGATTCCGTGCCCGTCGTGTTCTCGGACGAAGTGAGAGAATATGCCAAGGAAGCGTCGGAGATGTCCGGCGACATATCCACATACACATTAATGAAAATGTTCAACGTCGGCGTCTATACCGCCGGAACGATAGCGAAACTGGCAAAGAGAAGTAAGAAGGGCGCGGACATACACATCTGATCGTTCGGGATCAATAGGACAGCATATCCGCTTTCATGTACTCTCTCAGAAGGCATGTGGCGTAATTCCCCTTGGGGAGAGAGAACGACACCCTGTATCCGCCTTCCGTGATCTCATGGACCACGTCATCGACGGGGCAGACGATCTCGCGGCGGCTTCCCTTGGAACTGCACCACGGAAGCCCCGGTACCCTGAAATCATCGTTTGTTATCTTCTCATCCCCGATCACCTTATTCTCGATCTCGCCCATCGTTCCGTCGACGATCCTGCTTTCGATCCCGAACAATGATATCGTAATGAACGCCTTTCCGGAACGCAGCTGTTTTTCCACGAGGTCCATGTTCTTTCCCGTGACGATGACCGGCCTCTCGTGAAGCGGTATTCTGTTCGCGTCCATCGGTATCACGACGTCCCCCTCTATCGGTCTGTCCAGCGGCATCCCGAGCTCCATCCTCTTGCTGAGCATCATGTTGAACAGATATGACTGATAGGCGTGTGTGAACATCATCTGCAGATTGGACGGAAGTTTCGCTATCGCTCCGATATCGTCGTCGGGATGTTCGATGAGGTGTTCGGCCATTATCCTTTCATAGGACATCGTCTTCGGCATTATCTTCAGCGCCTCCGAAAGATCGGAACGCGATGCCAGCATCTTCCTCGCTTCCGTCGCGTCCGGAAGCTCGTGCTCGGACGGCTTGGACAGATAGATGTCCACCGCCCCCTTCATATCGCCGCGTATTATCTTCTCACCTACCAGATGGGTGACCGGTCTTGCGGTCCCGAACCTCTGCACTCCGAAATAATTCGGAAAACCGCCCAGTGACCTTATTTCGGATGTGACCTGATCTATGACCTCTTTTATCTTACCGGCGGGAAGGGGACAATCCTTTACAGCTATATGGAAACCGTTGCCTATGAGATCGCCTATCTGGATGCCGCGTTTGGATCGGTACGTGTCCTTTATCATCACATCCTTTAGGTTGACGAGGGACAACGCCTCATCCGATGCCTCGAATGACATCAGCTGCGTCGTCACGGCACGTTTGTCCTTCGTTCCGGCGAATCCTATCCTCTCCCTTGATATGGACATCGTCCGGGACAGCATACGGACCAGGCGGTTGGTCTCCCAGTTCCTTGTTGTCACGCTGGCAATGATATAGCGTCCGCCGGCATGCTCTTCCGGATGTTTCGATATCTCGTTAACGATAAAATCCTCCGGTTCCTTCTTTATGCGTCCGCCGGTGCCGTCGGCATCGCTGAGATAAAAGCACATCCCGATGTCAGATTCTGCGGTAGTGCATCTGCGATACATGTCATTTGGTTACGCTGAGCTTTGAATAATACTCGGATATTGCGTTCGCGGCCTTTTTTATCGCCTCTTCCGGCGTTCCGTTCTTGGTCGATACGAAAAGAACGGGGTCCTCGAGTTCCGGGTGCTTGTCCACGTACCTCACGATAGAAACGCTCGCATCGTCCGAAAGTTTGTTGAGAAGAGGCGTGATGAGCGTCATGTTCGCATCCTTTATGCGTATGGTGACGGAATCGTTTGTTTTTTCGACCAAATTAAGCTCCATGTTCCCTCGAATGCCATCCCTGTTTTAAATCTTTCGTAATCCTTATGTGCGTCGGTATGCGCGTGTCCCGTCAATTCTGCATCTCGTACATTTCCATTATTTCCGAGACGCTAGTGGATTCTTCCGGTCCCTTGTCATCTCTCACGCGTCCGGTGAATCTGGGGAACCGTATCCCCAGCCCCGCGTCCTCTTTGAATACCCCGGCCGCGGCCGTGTGTATCGGACTTAAGCTCAGCTCGGCACCGCTCACCTCCAGAACGACGGACGGATCGAACCAGACGTCCGGCATCATCTTTGAGTCCACGCCCGCCGGTCTGTGGGGCACCTTATACTTATCCAGAAGTTCCGGCATCGAATCAAGGAATGCATCATCGAACCCGGTCCCGAGTTTGC
>WRKA01000087.1 GCA_009778265.1 Methanomassiliicoccaceae archaeon
TCTTTCCAGTTCGTTCGCCAGTCTTTTGAGCAGCACCTGTCTCGGCAGCGCCAATTAACCCCCCTCCGGGTCGGGAAGGAGCTCCAGAACATCGTCGTTCATGATGTTGGCCTCCATTATGGTATCCGATGCGCTCAGCAGCAGTTTCCCTTTCCTGAGCACATACGCGTTCGGGTCCTTTTTCCAGAACTCGGCCGCGCTCTCTATCATATCATATATCGTATCATTCGGCGCCAGGTCCATCTTCAATGTCGCGCCGATCATCGCGTTCTTCACAATAACATGTATCCCCATATTCTTCCATCTCCCTTGTATGATTTTCGCAGTTCTTGTCCTTCTTAACTTTAAGGACGACCGTTTCACCGGACATACCGTCGTAATATGCGATATCGCTGATGCATGACCGTTCCATCCCCGAAGCTATCTTCACAGCTTCCCTGACCTGCATCGCCGCTATCACAGATGTCGTCGTTATCTCCGCGGCAATCTTCGGAATGTATACCGTTCCCTTTTTACCGGTGCAGCTGAACCTCGTCTCCGCCAGTTTCTGATGACTGCCGTTCATGGCGCACCGTAAGCACGGTCCGTCCGGCAGTACCACCTGAACCTTCCCTCTCATCCCGTCCGTTCCGCCGTCTATGTACGGTATCCCGTGATAACATGAGTGGGCGTTCACATGAAGCCTTGCGGATATGTTGTCCAGACACCCTATGATGATGTCGAAGTCCTCCCAATGCTCTATGTCCTGCACCCTTGCCTTTATCGATTCGATATTGACGTCCTTGTCCAGTTCTGACGCGCGTTCCGCGAGGATGTCGGATTTCATTCCTTTCTTTACGTCCGACGATCTGAAGAAAACGCATCTGTTGAGGTTCGAGAGAACGATGTCGTCCATGTCCACTATCACAATGTCGCGGAATCCTGACAGCACAAGGCATTTGACCGCCTCGTTGCCGAGCGCGCCGGCGCCTGCGACAAGGCATCTGCTGTTCCTTATCTTATCGATATCTAACCAACCGATCCGTTTCGACCTGTCGAAACGGTCCTTGTCGTATTCCTTCACGGACATCATCATAATGCCGTTAATATCGCCGTTAATATAAATCTTATCATAGATATAGTATGTATATTACGATGAAATATCAAAAAATGACCGTTTATCCGCATATCTGTTCCCTCGGAGACACCGATCCCGTCGGGCGGGATCGTTCACACCCTGTAACTGTCGGGGAGGCCGGGAACGTACGGTCCGGTTGCGTAACGTTTAATCTTATTACGTCCATCACGTCACCATGACGAGCCTTCCCGAGCACGGCCATTGCGAGAATTGCGGCGATCCGTGCGCCTTCGGCGAATATTTCTGCTCCGACGAATGTTCTAAAGAATATGCGGCCGACGTTAAGGAAGCGAAAAGGCTCGACACAAGATTCTTTGTTCTGATGGGCGTGATCATCGCCGGCGTCGCCGTTGCCGCATATCTGTTAAAAACGTTCGTCCTTTAACGCGTCCTTCGTTCCTTTGACGTTATGGACGCGAACTATGTCCGCGCCGTTCCTGACGCAGAGCACTGCGGAACGGATGCTCGCATCCTCTATCGGAACATCCGGATACGCGTATCCGAGGAACGATTTCATTGATGTCCCCGTGAGTAACGGATAGCCTTTACGGAATGTCCGGAGGCCGTCTATGATCTCCGCGTTCTGACGGAACGTCTTGCCGAACCCTATGCCGGGATCGAGGACGATATTGTTCTTCTTTATACCGGCTGTCTCCGCTTTCTCACATATGCCGTCGAAAAAGGACGATATCTGCTCCGCGACGTTACCGGACATGGTATCTCTGTGCATCGTTCCCGGCGTTCCGTACATGTGTGTTATGACGACGGGAACGCCGGCGGACGCCGCCACCGTGATCATTCTCCGATCGCGAAGGCCGCTTACATCGTTGATGATGCTCGCACCGGCGTTCAGCGCCGCCAGCGCGGTCTCCGGATGCATCGTGTCCGCCGATATCGGAACACCGAGCGACGGGGATGCCTCTTCTATCACGCCGATGATCCTGGACATCTCCTCTTCCGCGGACACCGGAACGGCGCCGGGTCTCGTCGATTCGCCGCCCACATCGATGATGTCCGCACCTTCGTCCTCTAATTCAAATATCCGGCGCACGGCATCCTTCCCCGTATATCTTACGGTATCGGAGAAAGAATCCGGCGTTATGTTCACTATGCCCATCACCTTAGGGACATCATAGGTCAGCGAACCTTTGCTCCATATCGTGATCATCAGAGAAGTTCATCCACCAGATCCGCCAGGTCGACCACCCGCGTCTTCTTCTCGCCCATCCCGAATCTGAGATTGTTGACGCAGAACGGGCACGCCGTTATTATCAGGTCCGCGAATTCCGCTTCTTTCAGCCTCGCTTCCGCCATCGCCTTCGATTCGTCCGGATACGCGGACCTCACGCCGCCGCCTCCGCCGCAGCAGCGTCCGGTCGCTTTGGAATTCGCCATTTCCTTGAACTCGAGCTCCGGGATCTTCCTGATCACTTCGCGCGGAGCGTCGTATACCTTCGCGTGCCTTCCCAGATGACACGGATCGTGGTACGTCGCTTTCATTTTCATCGGTCTTAACTTAAGGTCCTGGGTCGCCAGGAATTCGGAAAGGTGGAGAACTTTGAACGGAACGTCCACGTACTTAGGATATTCTTCTTTGAACATCCTGTAACATCCCGCACACGATAACACCAGCGTCTCGACGCCCTGTCCCTTGATCGCGTTAACGTTATGTTCCATCATTTTCACTACGTCGTCATTATTCCATCCGATCCTCTGCATCACGGAACCGCAGCACTTGCAGTCGACGACCGTGTGATCCAAATTCAGTTTCTTGAGGATCGATAACGCCGCTTTTGTCGTCTCCGGTGTTCTGAACGTCGCCGCGCATCCTGGGAAATACCCTATCTTGGCGTTCTTCGGCCTGACGTTAAGACGCTGCACCATGCTCTCTTTCTCGTTGAACGGGTTGCCGTTGTTCAGTATGCTGTCTATCGTCGATCTGTGCTTCTTCAGGATGTGCCCGTTCGCCACGAGGTCCGCGCGGCACAGTTCCACGATCTCGACAACGTCCACCTTAGATTCGCATCTTCTGACGCAATCCATGCACGTGGTGCATGTGTATATGTTCTCTATCACCGATTCGTCGGCGGGTATGTCCCCGTTAAGAAGGCCGTACGACAGGATCACGCGTCCTCTGGCCGCGGACGAGTCCCACATTATGGCTTTGTAAGACGGACAAACACTTTTACAGAATCCGCACATCGTACACACGTTGACTGCCTGTCTCACCTTGTCCAAATTCTTTGTGGTCATGCTCATTGTATCACCTTGGGTATCGTCACGCTTCCGTCCATCAGTATTATCACCCTCTGATCGGGGTTCTCCGTAAATGCTTCGGCAACGGCATCCGAGACGGAATCGAAGGGACGCATGTTCGCCGAAGATATTAATTTCTTGTCCAGGTCGGTGACGGCCCATACGTCCGCCCATACCATTATCTCGGCCATCTTCGCCGCTTTGTGATACCCGAGTTTGTATTCTTTGCCTAAATTCTCAAGCACCGCCTTCGGATCGTTCGACGACGAAAGCTGCTGAAGGAATGTCGGATGACCGACACCTTCGCGGCATTTCGCCACCATAAGTATCTTTCCCCCTTCCTTCAGCGCCCATTTACCGTTGTCCAGTGCCTTCTGCGACTGATAAAGATCGACATCCATCGGATACGGAGCGACGGAGATGACAAGGTCCGCTTTCTCCGGGACCGGTACGGAGAACACTTCGTTCGCCCATTCCACCGCCGTCGAAAAAGCTTCGTTCAGTTCTCCGGCGGCAACTTTGTAAATGTTCTGATGACGGTCCAGGACCATCTGTATCGAGAATATCTGTTTCCCTTTCACCACTTCGAGCGCATCCATCATATCCTCATGCACCGGATTTCCGTCAAGCACGAGGGATTGGGCCTCCATCTTCATCGCAAGCTTGTGGTTCTGCTCCACCGTCCTGTATGACGCCACTCCCGGCAGGAACGATTTCCTTCCTCCCGTGTATCCCGCGAAATAATGAGGTTCCACGCTTGTTATTATCACCAGACGGTCGGCGTC
>WRKA01000088.1 GCA_009778265.1 Methanomassiliicoccaceae archaeon
AACTCATAAAGGAGAACAACGATTACGTTGCGAAGATACAGAGCGAGCTGGGAGGCCTGAGAGAATACAGGTCGGTAAATTTCGAAGAAGTGCTTGATCAGATGGTCATGGACCTCCAGGAAGAGTTCGAATCGATGTGACCAGGGTGATGAGATGACAGCGGCCAAGATTAAACAGATAACCGAGATCTTAGATGTCCTAGCGGACGACAACTCGGTACCCAGGAACATAAGGAAAGGCGCCACGGACGCCAAGACAAGACTTTTGGACACTAAGGACGCGATGGATGTGCGCGCCACAAGCGCAATAATGATCCTGGACGACCTCGCCAACGATCCCAATATCCCGTTGCACGGAAGGACACTCATCTGGAATGTGATAAGCCAGCTGGAGATACTCAGCCAATCCTGAATTTTTTAAGAAACTTAAGACCGGGGCCGACCCGGTAAAAGATTCATTCCCATTCTATCGTTGCCGGAGGTTTCGTGGTGACGTCGTATACCACTCTTGTAACTTTGTCCCCAAGCGTTCCCGTGATGCGCGACGATATCTTCTCAAGTACGTCGTACGGTATCTGAGCCGGAGTTGCGGTGATGGCGTCCTTCGTCAGGACCGCCCGAACGACCACGGTCCTCCCGTACATCCTTTCGTCGTTCATGACGCCGGTGGACCTTGTCGGAAGCAACGCGGCGAAATATTGCCATGGAAGTTCCATTTTTTCGGCTTTCGAGGCTTTCTGCAATTCATCCTCCACAACGTGGCACGCTTCTCTTACGATCGCGATATTCTCCGGTGTGACCTCTCCTAGACATCTTACCGACAGACCGGGACCGGGGAAGGGCTGGCGTTCCGATACTCTGATGCCGAGATAACGCGCGACCTGTCTTACTTCCTCTTTGTATAGTTCGATAACGGGTTCCACAAGCTCCAGGTCCATGTCCTTCGGAAGTCCGCCCACGTTGTGATGTGATTTCACCAATCCTTTACCTCCGGTACCCGATTCGATGACGTCCGGTGCTATCGTCCCCTGAACGAGATACTTGGCACCGTACTCTTTCGCTTCCTTCTCGAAGCATCTTATGAATCTTTCGCCGACGGATTTTCTCTTCTTTTCCGGATCTGTGACGCCTTTCAGGCCCTCGAAGAAGAGGTCCGCCGCATCGATGATCTTGAAGTTCACGTTCATTTCCTTAAGCATCTCGCGGACCTCGTCCGGTTCGTTCTTTCTCATTAATCCCGTGTCGACGAAGACCGCAAGCAGATTGTCCCCGACGGCCCTGCTGGCAAGCACCGCGCACACCACGCTGTCAACACCGCCGGAACACGCTATTATCGCCTTTCCGTCCTTCATCTGCGCCTTTATCTTTTTCAATTGTTCGTTAACAAAGACCTCTGCGTCGAACATACATCACACCGATTCCGAATCCGCTCTTATCTTAGCTTCCATTTCTTTTCTGTACTCTTCCAGTTTCAACCTTAGCGCCGGCGTACCGACCGCCATTATCTCGGCGGCCAGGATCGCCGCGTTGTCCCCTCTGTCGAGACCGACGGCGGCCACCGGTATCCCCGGAGGCATCTGCGTCACGGACAGCAGAGCGTCTAAATTCACCGCACCGCTGACGGGAACGCCGATCACCGGTCTCGTCGTCAGCGATGCTACGACGCCCGGCAAAGCCGCCGAGAGTCCGGCTATAGCGATTATCACGTCGGCATCGCTTTTTGTTACCGTTTCTTCGACAAGTTTCGGCGTCCTGTGCGCCGACGCTACGGCGACCTTGTACTCAATGCCGAATCCTTTCAGGATCTCGGTACCTTTCTCCGCCACTTTCAGGTCGCTTTTGCTCCCCATTAAAATAAGAACTTTTGGCATCGCATTCCTTCATGCCGTTATAATATAAAATCATCGCACTCGGTACTTTTATCGTTGTTCTTCCTGCAGATAAGATATTGCGGCATCGCCGAGGACGACGGCCGGGAGAGAATACGGTCAATATCTAACGGAGGTCGCGGCAGGCATCGCCTTCCCGGCATCCTCCTCCCGCGGAACGATTGATCGTTCGTAAAGGATCTGGCGGCGATATCTGGAACAACAGAGGCGGTGATACATACTTCCGAGGGGGCCGTTTGATATTATTTGTACATACCCGGGTTCAGAAAGTAATATATCCTACATCGTGATGTGAGTTGGCTTGGTGAGATCGTGCATGTTATATCAATGATCGTTGACGACGCATTCGGCGTGATGCAGAGGGTCATGGGAGAATTCACACGCAACAAGATAAACGTTGAGACGATAGTCGTCGGAAAATGCGAGCTTCCCGGAAAAGCGAGGATCGTACTGTCGGTGATCGGTAAGGACTCCGCGGATACGGCGATGGCGAGACTCGAAAGGCTGCAGGACGTCTGCTGCGTACAGCTTGTCCCGATGGAAGAGCAATCTGCATACGCATTGATATCCACATCCGACGGCAACGTCGGACTGATAGGCGGGTCCGCCCAGGTCGAGGAGATAATAGAACGCACAAGACCGGAAAGATACGTCAAGGCGCTTAACGCATTGGAAAGAGGTTGAGAAAATGGAGAAGACCAGCAAAATATGGATGGATGGAGAGTTTGTCGACTGGAACGACGCAAAGGTTCACGTCCTGGCGCACGGATTGAACTACGGGACCGGAGTCTTCGAGGGCATCAGGGTATACGAGACATCTAAAGGACCCGCGGTCTTCAGACTGAAAGAGCATGTCAAGAGACTGGTCGACGGATGTAAAGTGATGTGCTTCGATATTCCGTACACAGAAGAACAGATACGGGAAGCGATAAAGGAAACGATACGCGTCAACAAAAAGGTGGATTACATCAAACCGTGCGTCTTCCTTTGCGGGGAGGCGGTCGGTCTGAACCCGATAAACGTTCCGGTGAAATTCACGATCACTTCCGTCTATCTCGGCTCGTACCTCGGAAAAGATGCGGCGGAGAAGGGTGCTTCGTTAATGACGTCGTCATGGTTCAGACCGTGGAACCTCGCCGCCCCGGCGGGAGCGAAGGTCAACGGCATCTATGTAACGTCGTGCCTGGCGAAAAGAGATGCGGTCATGAACGGATTCGACGAAGCTGTGATGTTGAACGCACAGGGGAACGTCGCGGAATGCAGCGGCGAGAATATATTCATCTACAAACGCGGAAAGCTTTACACATCGACGACGGCGGACAGCATACTGGAAGGTATCACAAGGAACTCGATCATAGAGTTGGCAAGGGATCTGGGTTATGATGTCATTGAATCGGAGCTGTCGCGTATAGACATGTACACGGCGGACGAAGTGTTCATGACCGGCACCGCAGCGGAAGTTAATATCGTAACGTCGATAGACCGCCGCCTCGTCGGCGACGGGAAACCCGGAAAGGTCGGAACGGAACTGGCGTCGAAGTTTGCCGATATCGTCCGCGGAAAGGACCCGAAATATGAGAAATGGTTAGACCGCGTATGATCCGCTCCGTGCGGACGCGCCGATATCGGGGTTGCGGCGTTGCTGCGAGGTGACCCGCGCATCCTCATATTGTGTGATACCGGGCACTATTTAATAAACAGGCAAACGTTAAATACAATCTAACCTGTTGCCGTAACAAGATAAATACCGGTACATACGCTGCTGGTATCACAGACCGTTTGGAGGTAAAATATGGACTGGATGGAATTCCTAACAATCATAGTATTCGTGTTCGCGATCGTCATGATAGTGGCAGGTGTGTTCGCGGCCTATTTCGGCAGAGGTAAGAGCAGGCTTGTCGGATTGACCCTTGTGATAATCGGCATCGTCGTCGGATTAGTCTGGTGGTATCTGGTCACACAGAGCAACATTGAACTGTTCTCCGGCATGGAAGTCTGGGACCTCATGAGAGAGGCCCTGATCAACATCATCGCCGCGCTGATAGGCGCCCTCGTGGCCGTGGGAATATTCCTTGTGGCCGTCATGAAAAGTTAAACAGTGGCTCACGCCACTTTTCTATTCTTTATTCTTTCCGAAAAGTACGACTTTCGCTCATTGGTCGTTCGGATAGTCCGGTCCTGCGGCCGTCCCTTGTGTGCTTTCCCGCGGACCGACGCGTCCCGTTCCGAGGAACGCGTATTCGTCTCCGGCCGCCGTTCCGACGGCGGAG
>WRKA01000089.1 GCA_009778265.1 Methanomassiliicoccaceae archaeon
GGTATCATCTCCACGGCGGCGGTGAACTACGACATGACGTTCAACAGCATTATCCTTAATTCGATATCGGAGGACGGCGTTAAGGAGCAGAACATGAGGAACGGACGGATATGCATATTCGGAAAATGCACGGAGAGAACGGAACTTCTGAAAAAGATCGCCGCGTACACGATACTTCTGACGAAATGGGAGCTGGTCGACGACAGGAACGACCACCCCGGTCTGAGATCGAACTTTGCGGAGATGGCCTTGGGACGCGCGATACGCAAAGCGGAGAGAATGTATCCGGAATATGACGAACAGGTGGGAAAAGGGTTCGCAACGCTGAAGAGAACGGAGGACGAAGGATCCGCAGATCCGGTAAATATAGGCAATGTCTTCGCATCGTCGCTGATACCGGCGATGAGGGACATCGCCGGCAGCGATTGGAACGACGATCTTGAGAGGATGTTCACCGGTCTCGGAACTATGATATACGTGATGGACGCGGTCGACGACCTCGATGAGGATTATATGAACGGGACGTTCAATCCTTTCCTCGCGAACGGCGACGGTCTGATCAACAAAAAAGAATTCATCCGGAAGAACATCTACATAATAACGGATATCTTCGGCGGGGTGATGAAGGATGTGCGGTCCTCTTATAACGCGATACGTGAGGAAATGAGGTTCCATCAGGGGGTTTCCGACAATATCATATATCACGGTATTCCCGGCTCCGTTAAACGTATCCTCGCATGCGGATCCTGCGCAAGACCGAGTTTGAGGAATGTCATATCATCAAGATCGTCGAGAAGAGAAGGAAAGGAATGAAAGGACGGTAGGATACCACACCTTTTAACCGTTGAGAGCATACAGAGTTACCCGATGAGCGGAAGGCCGGCGGGTAAGATCGGGTTCGATAACAGCAAATACCTTATCCTGCAGTCAGAGAACATCAAAGAACGGATATCGAGGTTCGGAGGTAAACTGTATCTGGAATTCGGAGGGAAGATGTTCGACGATTTTCACGCTTCCCGCGTACTTCCAGGGTTCGAACCGGATTCCAAGATAAACATGCTGACGCAGCTCAAAGACGAGGCGGAGATCGTTATCGTAATAAATTCCGGCGACATAGAAAAGAACAAGGTGCGCGGGGATACCGGCGTTACATACGATCTCGAGGTCCTGAGACTCATAGACGCGTTCCGTGAAAGAGGTATGTTCGTAAGCACCGTCGTACTGACGCAGTATAACTCTCAGCCTGCCGCAGATCAGTTCAGAGAAAGGCTCATCGCATTGGGAATGAACGTCTGCAAGCACTTCAGGATAGCGGGATATCCTTCAAATATCCCGCTGATAGTGAGCGACGACGGGTACGGAAAGAACGAATATGTGAGAACGGAAAGATCGTTGGTCGTGATCACGGGACCGGGAAGCGGCAGCGGGAAGATGGCCACCTGTCTGTCGCAGATGTATCATGACCACAGGAACGGTATAAAAGCGGGATATGCGAAATATGAGACGTTCCCGATGTGGGACCTTCCTTTGAAACACCCGGTGAATCTGGCGTACGAGGCGGCCACCGCCGACCTTGAGGATGTGAACATGATAGACCCGTTCCATCTGGAAGCATACGGGAGAACGGCGGTGAATTACAACCGCGACATAGAGATATTTCCAGTGCTGAGCGCGATAATGGAGAGGATATCCGGATCGTCGCCCTACAGATCGCCCACGGATATGGGCGTGAACACGGCGGGAAGGTGCATAATTAACGATAACGAGGTGATGAATGCATCCAAGCAGGAGATAATACGCAGATATTACGCGGCGAGATGCGCCGTGAAAGAAGGTTTCGGATCGGAGAACTCCGTTTTTAAACTGGAGATCCTGATGAAACAGGCCGGCGTATCGACGGAGGACAGGAAGGTGGTGGCGCCGGTGATGAAGAAGGCGGCGGAATGCGGCAGGATGGTCATGGGCATTGAACTGCGGAGCGGAAAGATCATTACCGGAAAATCGTCGCCGCTCATGTGCGCACCCGCGGCGATGCTGATGAACACATTGAAAACGATAGGTAAGATAGACGATTCCATGCCTCTTCTCGCTCCTTCCGTGATCGAACCGGTCAGGGAAATGAAGACAAGATATCTGGGGAACAACAGTCCCAGACTGCATGTGGATGAGATACTCGTCGCACTGTCGGTATCCGCCGCAACGTCGCCGGTAGCCGATGTCGCGTTCACAAAACTACCGGAACTGAGGGGATGCGAGGCCCATTCGTCCGCCATATTGTCGGCGGTGGACGAATACGTTTTCAGAAAACTCGGTGTGAACGTCACATGCGAGCCGCAATACCAAACAACGAATCTCTATCAGGAACGCAACGCATCCGACTGAGAAAAAAGCAAAGTTGCGGGGACGGCGCCCCGCTTTATTTTCAAACAGGTCACTTGCCTCTGATCACGCCGATGCCGACAAATAATATGATTATCACTATCGGAAGGACGGCGTCCCATATGTTACCGAGCAGCCAATACGCGACTATAAGGCCGACTATGCCCAACAGTCCGTATTTCTTGAATATCTTGCCTCCGCCGAGCAGCAGAAGGAACAATATAAGAATAAGCAGCGACACCGCCGTTATCAGCGTCGACGGGGTGAGCGGGCCAAGGGTCACATCCTCAAGCGCATCGTTCACAATGGGTCCGATGAAGTATGCGATGAGCATCGGGACCACGACGACCAGCAAAATAGTGAATATCAGGCCGCCGAGGAAGCTGTGCAGCAATCCGGGTCTCTCGGGATCATTTGCCATATATGTTCATCGGCATCCGAATATTAATGCTTTCATCTCTATTCGGGCCCATGGAACAGATCAGGGCATTCATATCGATCGCCGTCCCCGATACGCCGATACTCGCCGAGATAAGAGAAAAACTGAGGAGAACGTCGGCCGTGAACGTTCCGGACAAGGTACATATGACGTTGAGATTCTTAGGCGACGTCTCCGAAAAAAAGATAAAAGAACTGTCCGAACGTATGAAAGATCTGGAAGATCATTCATCATTCGGCGTCTCGCTGAAGGGGATCGGAGCGTTCCCGAACTCCGAGGGACCGAGAGTTATATGGATAGGCGCGGAGCTCGGGGGACCGTTCTTTGCGATATTCCGAGATATAGAGAAGATGCTGAACGACCTTTCGGTAGAGTACGATAAAAAGAGGTTCAAGGCGCACGTCACGTTAGGTAGGGTGAGAAAGCGGTCCGATCTGATCGCCGATATCATAGAGGGATACAAGGATGCGGACGCCGGCTCTTTCCGATGTTCGGAGATACATCTCATGGGCAGCGTCCTGACGCCGGAAGGGGCGGAACATACGATAATAAGGACGGCACATCTCGCCGATAACGACGGCGGCGGCGACGGCCGAAAGTGACGGTCCCAATGTCCGTTATCCCTGCGATCCTTCACCGATTCGTAATGAGCCATACTGCGGAAATCGGGGATGCGGGGAATGCAGAAATGAAGTTAACGGCGGATATACTTTAGGAAATATAGTATATTTTTCATACACAGGCAGGGTCCCGCACTCACGGCAAAGTATCTTTTTGCAACTCATCCCATCTTTGTTCATTCTTTTCTACTCGCCGTTAAGATAATTTCAACTCGCCGTTAAGTATCATTTTTCATGTCTGGGTATGTTTGATTTATCCGCTTTTCTCGGCTGTAAGTATCAAAAAAAGAGACACATCACTGTTAATATGTAGTAGTGTTTTTATATTTTATTTGGCGATACCGTACTCAAGAAATGAAGGGGGAGACTGGGTGTTATTTTTTCGGGGCACACCTGCTCCGTAAAAGTATGATCCGGTCTATGCGGTCTGGTGCTGAACTAGTAGCGCATGCTTTGTTTCTGAAAGAAAAAAAGGTGTGTAGCAATGAAAAAACTAATCGCATTAGTTCTCGTCGCGGTATTAGTTGCTTCAGTGGTGCTGTTGCCGATAAATATGGCGGAAAGCGGAGAGGGGACCACCTCTACCAAGACCACCGTCGATACCGGCGATCTCACCATCAGTAAAAGCCTCGGTACAAAGGCCAAATATGACTCTGTGACCGGCGGTTATTCTGAAGAAGCGACGGGAAATGATCACTCGTTATACGAGCACAACCTCGA
>WRKA01000090.1 GCA_009778265.1 Methanomassiliicoccaceae archaeon
AGCGTGGGCGCAAGTATCGTCCATCCGGATGTTTCCGCCGCGGACATAGATAAAGCGGTGGAAAGGTTCGGATTCAAGCCGCAGTCGCCGCAGCTTAAGCTGATGATAGCGCGCGCCGTTCAGCTCGCAGACCAGAAATACGATGCGGATGCCGTGTTCATAGCGACATGTTTCAGATGTGCGGAAGGGGCGCTGGTAAGGAACGAGCTGAGAAGGTTCATCCAGGATAACACAAGACTTCCCGTTGTAACATACTCGTTCACGGAAAGACTGAAGGCCGCCCAGCTTCTGACAAGAATGGAAGCGCTCGTTACCATAGTGACAAGAAAAGAACTCCTGGCAAGGGAAAGACAATCCGGGACCACCGTCGGTCTTGACTCCGGTTCCAGTACGACGAAGGCGGTGGTGATGATAGACAACAAGATCGCGGGAAAGGACTGGACCCCTTCCGGCGATGTGGTCAAATCGGCGCAGCTTGTTCTTGAGAACGCATTGAAGGAAGCGGGCGTCTCAATGGACCAGGTGGAAGCTATCGGAACGACGGGATACGGAAGGTACACGCTCGGAAAATTCTATAACGCCAAATTGGTGCAGGAAGAACTGACCGTGAACTCAAAAGGTGCTGTGTGGTTAGCGAACAGACAGAGAGGGGAAGCGACGATACTCGATATCGGAGGGATGGATAACAAAGCGATCACCGTCCGTGACGGCGTTCCCGACAACTTCACGATGGGCGGCATATGCGCCGGCGCTTCCGGACGTTTCCTGGAGATGGTGTCGAAACGTCTGAAGATAGAGGTCACAGAACTGGGATCGCTTGCCGACAAGGGGAACTGGCGTAACGCGAAGATGAACTCGTACTGTTCCGTGTTCGGTATACAGGACCTTGTCACCACACTCGGAGAAGGGAAGACATTCGAGGATGTTGCGGCGGCGGCATGTCATTCGGTCGCAGAGCAAGTATATGAACAGCAGCTTCAGGAGATAGACGTACGCCATCCGATAATCCAGGTGGGCGGAACGTCGCTGATATCCGGTCTCGTGGCGGCGGTCGGCGAGATACTGGGATCGAAACCCATCGTTCCGGAGCATTCGCAGTATATCGGTGCGGTCGGGGGAGCGATACTGTCGTCCGGGTTCTTAGAGGGGTACTGATGGAAATAACCGTAACGGGTCCGGAGGAATACGGCAACGAGGCGTACAGGAAGCTGTTCACGGAAGTGATGTCGGAACTCGGAAAAGCGGTGACACTGGAAAAGGCGAACCTGTTCCTCGACCCGGCGGGACCGCTGTTCGTGTTCTCGGTGGTGCTGAGAAGCAGACCCGAAAGCAAAAGGCTGGCGGACGCCACGAGCATCAGGACGGAAGGGAAAGAGGTACATATCACGATAACCGACGAGAACTACGCGCCGGAGATACTGTCGGCGTTATGGAAGCAGTACGGAAGGACGCGCGTCGAACAGCAGACGAGGTTCGACATCAAGATAGACGAAGGCGACGACGATCTGATAAGAGAGCTGCCGATCGCATCCGGGGAGGACGCGAAACAGGAGATCGTCGGAGCGTTATGGAGAACGCTGCCGGAAGGCATCAAAGCGAGGCACAACATCTCCGAAGGACGGATAATAACGATAGCGGCGACCGAAGAGATCGTTACCGACGAGATAAAGGAGAAGGCGATGCGCATACATAACGAAGTGAAGGGTGATGTGGATGTATGAGGTGATGATGTACGACGGCGGGATATACCGTTCTAACGAATTATTAGAGATGATAGAGGACTGCGGCGGCGTCGTTATCCAAAAGACGAGGAGCGCCCAGATGTTCACCGTCACGATGTCGATACCGGGCGAGGACAGAGAGGGAATGGAGAAGATGTGCACCGACATCGGAGGAATGGTCAAAGCCGTACCGCTGGCGGGAACGGAGATAGCGGTGGTGGGACCCACGCTAGGAAGGCATCACATGCCGCATCCGATATGCGACATCGCCGAGGAACTGAGACAGGCCGGTGCGATAACCGTGGTAATGGGACTGGCCAGGGGCCGCGGTAAGGCGACGTCGCAGATATCGATGGACGAGATGGGCATTATAAACGAATATGATGCGGCGGTTTTCGTGTTGGGTAATTTCAAAAGCTGTGTGGAAGCGAAGAAGCATCTGTTCGAAAAGATAAGCGTTCCTGTGATACTCGTATCCGGGCCGATGCCGGACGGTCTCGAAGAATACTGCGAGGCGATAATATCCGGCGTGGGCCGGAGAACGGAAAGGATGAGACTTCCGGAGGACAGAAAGAAACTGGAGGAGATCTCGGAAAAGGTGGAAAGCGTTCTGAGAACGAAAAGAAAGGCGATCGAGGAAGATCCGATATTCGTCCACCCGGCGGAGATAAAACAGCTGCTGGAAGAATACGGACCGATAAAAGAGAGTCTGAGACCCGCCCCGATCGTTCTGCATCTGGACGGCCTGAGGCTGAAGATACCGATGAAGGAGAACATAGAAGCGATATCGAACATGGAAGTTTACGGAAGAAAACTGGGCGACATAGCAAAGATATCGGAATCAAGGATAGACGACAGCAGTATGATAATACGCATCATGACGAGATCGGAAGTGGAAGACAAAGATAATGAAAAAACGTAACGGAACCTATCTTCTGTTCATGACCTTCCCCGTTACGTTCCGTGCAGATATAGGATCGCTCGGAACATTGACGATGGAACGGGGGGAATACTGTTACGTGGGCAGCGCGATGAACGGTCTCGATCAAAGGATAAGAAGACATCTTTCATCCGATAAGAGGATGCGTTGGCACATAGACCGCCTGACCGTATGCGCGGAAGAAAAGCATGCTTACATATCCGAGACGATACCGGAATGCGTCCTGGCGGAAATGGCGGTACAGAGCGGCTGCATCCCCGTTCACAAAGGATTCGGATGTTCCGACTGCGGATGCCGCACCCATCTGTTCATGGTATCGGGAACATCGAAACGGGAACTGCTTAACATATCGTCCGCGGCACCATTTTAATAAAAAACAGTCATTAACAAATATTATGCACGTAAATATATCAAAAGCATTAATAATGGTGAATATGTTTCTGAGACTCGTTGAACGGTCACGCTTTTAGAAGTGGGGGCACACAGATATGAAGAAATCAGACAACTTATCACGCGAAGTAACATCAGAGATCATCAAGAGGTTCGAAGAGGCGATCGGAAAGGAGAACGTAAGCACAAGCGAGATGGAGAGGATGCTTTACAGCCACGATCTTGCGCCGTTGCCGAAGGAGGCGGGTCTCGCATTCGACAACATCCCGGACGCGGTGGTAAGGCCGACATGCGTCGAGGACGTTTCCAAGATAGCAAGGATCGCATACAAGACCGGTGTTGCGTTGACCCCAAGAGGGGCTTCGACATGGGGTCTCGGAGGCTGTACTCCCACCGCCGGCGGGATAGTCGTCGATTTCTCAAGCTCGCTGAACGAGGTATTCGAGATCGACGAGGAGAACATGTGCGTCAAGGTCGGCGCCGGCTGCTCGTGGAAGAAAGTTTACGATGCGTGCGCAAAGAAGGGACTTCTTGTAGGTTCATATCCGTCGAGTTTCCCGTCGGCGACGGTCGGCGGATGGGTGTCCACTGGCGGTATCGGACCGGGAGGGTACAAATACGGATCGGCCGGTGATAATGTGCTCAATCTTCAGGTCGTTCTTTCCGACGGTACGCTGATAAACACCGGTTACGACAAGATCGCGAACAACATGTCCGGATACAACCTCAACAGACTGTTCTCCGGCGCCGAGGGAACATTGGGTCTCATCGCGACCGTTACCTTAAGGGTACACCCGATGGGAGTGATAAAAGCGGCCGGCTACGATTTCGATGAACTCAGGGACATGGGCGGACCTATTAACGAGATAGTAAGACATCCGAGTCTGAGACCTCTGCACATATCATGGTCGGACCACATGCATTTCGATCACCAGAGGAGGGCGGGGCTGCACGCTCCCGATGTTAAGAATCTGCTGCTTGTGACCCTGCAGGGGGACGCGGAGTTCGTCGCCCTCGAAGAGAAGGCGCTCGACGCTATCATCGCCAAATACGGCGGGAAGAAAGTGGACGCCGAAGTGGCGGGACACGAATGGGATGAAAGGTGCTACGAATTCAGGGCCCGCGAGATAGGAG
>WRKA01000091.1 GCA_009778265.1 Methanomassiliicoccaceae archaeon
ACAAGGACAGCACCGGGAACGCAAAGAACATAGCGTTGGCGCTTGCGAAAGGCATAGGGTCCACAAGGGCCGGGGTATTCGAAACGTCGTTCGATTTCGAAACGAAATCCGACCTCTTCGGCGAACAGGCGGTCCTCTGCGGCGGTGTCACCGCAATGATAAAGGCGGGATTCGAAACGCTCAGAGCGGGAGGATATCCTCCGGAGATAGCGTATTTCGAAGTTCTGCACGAAGTTAAACTGATAGTCGATCTTATCCAGGCGGGCGGATTCTCAAAGATGTGGTATGTTGTCTCGAATACCGCGGAGTTCGGCGGACTGACCAGACGGGACAGAGTGATAACGAAGGAATCCAAAGAAGGGATGAGGTCCATACTCAGCGACATCGAGTCCGGTAAATTCAAGGACGAGTGGCGTTCGGAATGGAAGAACGGTCTCAAGGAACTGAAGAGAATGGAGGCCGACGACGCCTCTCTGGAATTGGAAAAGGTAGGGAAAGAGATAAGGGCGCTCTTCGAGAGAAAGAAATGATCCTCAGGATACGCGAGGGTAAATGAGCAATATCAGAATAAGAACGAGAAGCGGCATCTGGGATGCGGTTCTGGACGATTCCGACATATCCAACGAGATATGGCTGTCGCTTCCGTTCTCCGCGGATATCAACATGCTCGGTTCTCAGATCTATTTCCCGATGCCTCTCGAGAGCACCAGACCGAAGGGGGATTCCGTGCTGTTCGGGAAAGGCGACATAGCGTATTGGCCGGAAGCGGATGCGGTGAGCATATTCTTCGGCCCCACCCCGCTGAGCACCGATGAACGGCCGGTAGCCGCCTTCCCGATGAAGAAGATCGGTCATGTGACCGGCGACTGTTCCGGGATGGAGGATTCCGGCGACAGGATGCGCATAACGATGGAACGTTCATTCTGATCGGCCATAATTAACATGTTCGATCGAGCCCGTCAGTAATCGCTTCTGAGCAGGAAATCCTTTAATTCGCAGCATATTATGCCGTCAAGATCATTGTTCAGCAGTCCGTCCTCGAGCGTGACAACAAATTTAGGATAGTTGTCAGCTATCCCTTCAAGGTTCCCGAACTCGCGTCTCACTACTTTCTCGCTACTTAATTCGACAGCCGTCTGTACGTATACATAACGTCCGTTCTTCTCTCCCACAAGATCTACCTCTTTTCCGTTATTGTTGCCGATCCATACGTTATATCCTCTGCTCCTAAGTTCCAGATAGATGATGTTCTCCATATAACCGTCGATATCGTCGGCCCTGTACCCGAGTGCGGCGTTCTTGATGCCGATGTCTCCGAGATAATATTTGTACACCGAAGCGAGATGCCTTTTGCCTTTGATATCGAATGTCGGAACCTTAGTGACAAGATACGCATTTTCCAGGTAACTCACATAGGAGTACACCATATCCTTACCTATCGTTCTGTCATCGGCGTGTAATGACGCATATATGTTATTGACGGACGTTAAGTTCCCGACATTGTCGCACAGATAGTTCAGTATCCTGTAAAGAACATCCGGGTTCTTTACGGCATACCGGGAAATGATGTCGCGCATCATTATCATGTTCACAATGTCCGTGATCTCTTTTATCGCTTCGGACATTTTATAATCATTACGCCAGACGGACGGAAATCCTCCGAAATGAAGGAATTTTTCTAACATTATGTCCGTGTCGGCCTCTCCCCGGTATTTACGTTCGAAGTCGAGGCATTCAGAGAATGTCAGCGTGAAGACATCCAATATGTTGAGTCTTCCGGTAAGGTATGTAGCGAACTCGCCTGAAAGCAGGCGTGAGTTGGAACCGGTAAGATAAATGTCGCAGCAGTCCTCCGCTATCAGGGACCGTATAACAGATTCCCATTCGTCCACATCTTGCACCTCATCAATGAAAAGGCGGTTCTTCTTTCCGCTAATAAGCGATCCTTTGATCATTCCATACAATTTTTCCGGATCCCTGTACCTTCTGTTCCCGAACAGATCCATATTGATGTCGATGACGTTGTGATCGTCGCCGAAGCCGGCAGAGATCATATGGGATATTGTGGATTTGCCGCCTCTTCTGATCCCGGCAAGTACCTTGGCGTTCCTGTTCCCCACGAACGGTACGATCTGTGAAAGGTAACGGTCCCGTTTTACGTTCTCCATATGCGTCCGAAAGAGTTGTATGAATTTAATCTTATTGGTGTTTCGGATGTACTCGGAAACACTACACATTTTTTTCGAGCGTTTCGGTTGTACTCGGAAACACTACACATTTTTTTCGAGCGTTCCCTTCTCAGCCGGAAACGCATAACAATTCATTCAAGTGTTTCCGCTTCGAACCGGAAACACTGTGCCGTGCTTAGGATACGCTCGAACTGCGCCGCCCGCGGACCGGCAGAGGTTCAGTTGCCGACGAGTTCCGTTCCGGAGAAGCTCATCGTCGGTACCGTGACGCATCCTTGATTCTTTCCGTCGTTACCGATGAATTCCACATGGGCCAGCGCGTCCATCATATTCCCCATCATGAGCGCATTGTTTATCGTTTCCGTTATCCTTCCGTTCCGTACCAGATGACCGCATCTGACCTCGAGACCGAACCTTCCAGTCAGCGCGTCGGCTTCCGGCCATGCGAATTTTTCAACGAGTATGCCGTTCTTCGTCTGTTCTATCATCTCATCGCAGGAATATTTCCCGGGAACGACGATCAGGTTCATCGGTCTTATGCCGACGGCGGAATTATAGATGTTCTGTGCGTCCGTCGAATTACGGCGGATGCCGTTGCCGGTGCTCTCGCCTATGTACGAATCGTAAATGAACTTCCTCAGCACTCCGTTCTCGACAAGCACCTTCTTTTGTGCGGGTGTGCCCTCGTCGTCAAACTCGGAACACAGCGGACCGGGAACGGAGGGGTCGTCGATCATCGTCAGACATTCGGACGCAACCTCTTTATCCGTCTTATCGGACCACAGGCTTCTCTTATAGAATACGTTCTCACCGTTCAGTGCGGACCCGGCGGACGACATCATCATATCCCCGAGTTCGGACGGAGGAAGGATCATCGTCATCTTCTCCTTACCTCTGAACGGTACGGCGGATGCCGAGGCCTTCGCTTTCCTTTCGAGTTCCGCACCTATATGTTCCGGGTCGACGTTCAGCGAAACATCATGTAAGGATTCCGTTCCCTCGCCGTTCCTCGTTCCTCTGAACATCGATGTGAAGTGACCGTAGATCAGCGTGCTTCTGTGTTCCGTCAGGAGACCGTTGCTGTTGGCGACGGCCGATCCGATCGTCGAAAGCCTGAGCAGCCCCCTGGGTATCTCGGAACCGCAGGATCCGATCACCGCCGAAAGGATATCCTTCAGTTCCGCGTCCGTGATATCTTCGATCCTTCTGTCAAAGATCCCGTTCACCTTTATCTTCGGCGGTGAAGGAACAGGATACCCTCTGAATCCGTTGTTCTTCGGCGAGAACGAGGATAACGATATCGCGGAATTCACGCATTTTTCCGCCGAATCCGTGTCATTGAGGGTGGCGCACGATCTTCCGAGTCTTCCGTTCTTCGACACTCTCACAGAGATCCCGGAATCTATCTTCGTCTCAATGTTGCTTATCCTGCTTCCGTCTATGTATGCGGAATGCGTCACCGTTCTTACCACATACGACTCGGCATGGTCCATCCTCTTCGCGTGCTTCAGAGAATCGGATGCGATATCGTTCAAAAGCATATCATCCGCCTCCGACGATGATGCTGGATCTGCAGTACGGGCCTCCCGACGATACGTTGACCCAGTCTTCGATACCTTTGCCGCACATCCCCCCGTCGAATACGACGTCCTTAGTGGCGGCGTCCACCGTCCGTAATATCTCAAGCGCTCGGCCGGTGAGGGTGAACGATCTCAGCATGTCCTTCACTTTTCCGTTCTCGATCAAAAATCCACGCAGGACCTTTGCCTCGAAACCTCCGCCCACCGGGTCTTCCATGCCGTTCACCATCTTTTCACACAAAATTCCGTGTTCCGTGTCCGCTATTAGGTCGTCGAGCGTTCTGTCCCCGGGACCGAAGAACGTGTTGGTCATCCTTGCCCATATCCTTTTTCCGAAATTCTCCGCGCGCCCGTTGCCTGTAGGCGGCACGTTCATCAGCGAGGCGCTCTCAAGGGTGTGCATGTATCCCGTATATATACCATCCCTGATG
>WRKA01000092.1 GCA_009778265.1 Methanomassiliicoccaceae archaeon
TAATCCGACAAAGCAGACCATACCCAGCATCAGATATATCTTCCGATCCATCCCGATATCATCCCTTGGGCCTTATTTTGTCATCGGTCCCTTTCGGTTCCATATACACGTCGTCGGTAACGGCATCCGGCTGCATGGCGCTGCATTTCGGACAGAACGAAGCGTCCGTTTCCATAAGGGCGCCGCAGGAGACGCATCTCTTCTTCGATGCGAGCGTCCTGAACCTTCTTGACGAACGGAACGCCGTGATCAATAAGAAAATGTTAAGAATGACGAAGACCAGGATATATGCGGTCGCGTAAACGAATGTTTTGGAACGGTCGGCAAGTATCGTCCCGTCGGTCATCAGAAGATAGACGAATACCATCGTCGCGGCGAAGAGTACCGCTGCCGCCGTTACGGTCATCAGTTTCGCATCATTGCTGATCATTCGTCACTTCCTCTTCATCGCCGGAACCTCCGACAACGGGTTCTAACGCCGTCACGAGATCATCATCGTGCAGATTCATAACCTTAACGCCCATTGCATTACGCCCGGTGATGCGGATCTCCGCCACTTTGATCCTGATGATCTTTCCCTGTTTGCTTGTGATCATCAGTTCGTCGGATGCGTTTACGGTCCTGACTGCGACCACGTCCCCGTTGCGGCCGCCGGTCTTTATCGTGATCACGCCCTTCCCTCCGCGCCTGGTCTTACGGTAATCGTCGACCGACGAGATCTTACCGTAACCGTTCTCCGTTACCGTAAGCAGCATATCTTCCGGACGTACCGACGCCATGGCGACGACGGAGTCGCCTTCGTTGAGCGTTACTCCCTTAACACCCATCGTGTCACGCCCGGTAGATCTCACATCCGACTCGTTGAACCTGCACGCCTGACCGCCCTTGGTTGCTATTATTATCTCCGCGTCCCCTGTCGTCAGATGTGTCTCCACAAGTTCGTCATCATCTTCGAGTTTGATCGCCTTGATACCTCTGGCTCTTACGTTCTTGTAAGCACTCAGACATGTTTTCTTTATCAGTCCGTTACGTGTACAGAACGCCAGATATCTGTCGTCCGGGAAATCGGAGACGCATATCGTGTTCATCACTTTCTCCCCGTCCTCAAGATCGGGAAGCATGTTCACAATAGGTTTACCTTTGGATTGTCTCGAACCCTCCGGGATCCTGTATCCCTTAAGCCAATGCAGTCTTCCTTTGTTCGTTATGAACATAACATAATCGTGCGTTGACGTCACGAACAGATTGACGACGTGATCCTCTTCCTTCGTCTGCATCCCTATCAGACCGACACCGCCGCGCCCCTGCTGTTTGTATGTGCTCAGCGGGATACGTTTGATGTAGTTGTCCCCCGTGATCGTTATGACCACGTCCTCTCTCGGAATGAGGTCCTCTTCGTCCGTGTCGATGGCGTTCGGATCTATGATGGTGCGGCGGCCGTCGCCGTGCGTCTCCTTCATCTCGATAAGTTCTCCTTTGATGATGGCCATGACGCGGGACTCGTTCGCTAAGATGTCCTTGAGATCGGCCATGAGAATTATGATCTCCTCGTATTCTTTTCTGAGGTCCTCTATCTCCAGTCCCGTCAGTTTCTGAAGCCTCATGTCCAGGATCGCTTTCGCCTGCTCCTCGGATATCTCAAGAAGCGCCATCAGGCCTTCTTTGGCCTCTTCCCCGTTCTTTGACGCTCTGATCAGTGCGATGGTCTCGTCGAGACGCCCGAACGCTTTCATCAGCCCTTCGAGAATATGGTGTCTCTTCGCCGCCTGTTCCAGATCGTACTTCGTTCTTCTTGTTATAACGTCCTTTCTGTGGTTCAGATAATGAAAGAGCATGTCCTTCAGACCGAGCGTCTTCGGTTTGTTGTCGACGAGAGCGAGATTGATTATCCCGAAGGTCTGCTCCATTCTCGTGTGCTTGAAAAGATTCTCAAGAACGACGTTCTCTATCGCATCCCTGTGAAGTTCGATCACTATGCGCATCCCGTTGCGGTCCGATTCGTCGCGCAGATCGGTTATGCCTTCGATGTCCTTGTTCTTCACGCGTTCCGCTATCTCTTCGATCAGAAGGGACTTATTCACCTGATACGGAATTTCGTCAACGATTATCTTCGACTTTCCGGAGGACGATTCTTCGATGTGCGTGTTCGCGCGTATCTTCACTTTACCGCGTCCTGTCATGTACGCCGACATTATGCCCGCGAGACCGTAGATCGTCCCTCCCGTCGGGAAATCCGGTCCTTTGATGAATTCCATTAGTTCTCCGATGTCCGCGTCCGGGTTGTCTATCGTATACACCAGTGCGTCGACCACTTCCGACAGATTGTGGGGAGGCATCTTCGTCGCCATTCCCACGGCTATGCCGTCGGCCCCGTTCACGAGAAGATTGGGGAACTTCGACGGCAGGACGGACGGTTCCTTCAGCGAACCGTCGAAGTTGTCCACGAAGTCGACGGTGTCCTTATCCAGGTCCGCTAAGAGGTCTGCGGATATCTTCGAGAGTTTCGCTTCGGTGTAACGCATCGCCGCCGCCGAGTCACCGTCGACGGAACCGAAGTTGCCCTGTCCGTCCACCAAAGGATAACGGAGCGAGAACGGCTGCGCCATCCTTACCATCGACTCGTAAGCGGCGGAATCACCGTGCGGATGATACTTACCGAGGACCTCTCCCACCACCCTTGCCGATTTCTTGTGGGAACGGGTATGGGTCAATCCCATATCGTACATCGCGTACAGTATCTTCCTGTGCACAGGTTTCAGGCCGTCGCGCACATCCGGTAACGCTCTTCCCACTATCACGGACATCGCATAATCGATGTACGACCTCTGCATCTCTTTCTCAATGCTCTGCGAGACCACTTTCGGTATGATCTTATCGTCCCCGTTGTTCCCGTCCATGATATCACACATCCAGATTGATCACTTCGTGCGCGTGTTCCACAATGAAATCGCGGCGCGGCTCCACCGCGTCGCCCATCAGCATCGTGAACAGTTCGTCAGCAAGCATCGCGTCCTCGATCATCACCTGTTTCATGATCCTCGTTCCCGGGTCCATGGTCGTTTCCCATAACTGTTTCGGATCCATTTCCCCGAGACCTTTGTATCTTGTTATTTGAGTCCCCTGACCGAACTCCTCCATCGCCTTTTCCATTTCCGCGTCGTTGTAAACATATTGCTCTTTCTTGCCTTTGTACACACGGTACAGAGGAGGCATAGCCAGATACACATAACCGGCCTCGATCAGAGGCCTCATCTGTCTGAAGAACAGCGTCAGAAGAAGAGTGCTTATGTGCGCCCCGTCAACGTCCGCATCCGTCATGATCACGATGTTGTGATATCTCACTTTGGAAAGATCGAAATCGTTCCCTATGCTTCCTCCTATCGCGATCACGAGGTTCTTTATCTCCTCGCTCTGCAGTATCTTGTCCGGCCTCGCTTTCTCGACGTTCAGGATCTTCCCCCTCAACGGAAGAATGGCCTGGAACATCCTGTCGCGGCCTTGTTTTGCGGACCCTCCCGCGGATTCTCCCTCCACGATGTACAGTTCCGACTTCGCCGGATCGCGTTCCGTACAGTCGGCAAGTTTTCCCGGCAGCGACGTTCCTTCGAGGACGTTCTTCCTTCTCGTCAGTTCTTTTGCTTTCCTCGCGGCTTCTCTTACCTGCGCCGCGAATATCGATTTTCTGACTATGAGCTCCGCCATCTTAGGATTCTCGATCATATATTCGGAAAGTTTTTCTCCCATCACGGAAGATACGGCGCCCTGTGCTTCGCTGTTCCCTAACTTCGACTTCGTCTGGCCTTCGAACTGCGGCTCGGGTATCTTGATGCTCAGTATCGCCGTCAGTCCTTCTCTTACGTCCTCTCCGGTGAGCGGTTCCCCGTCCTTCAGGAAATTGTTCGATTTCGCGTAATCGTTGACCGTTCTCGTAAGCGCCGTTCTGAAACCGGCCATGTGCGTCCCGCCGTCGGGGGTGTTTATTGTATTAACGAAGGAATTTATCGTTTCGTTGTAACCGTCCGTGTATTGTAAAGCGATCTCAACATCTATACCGGCGTTCTCGCCGTGTATGTATATCGGATTGGGATGTATCGGGGTCTTGTTCTTGTTCAGGAACGCCACGAATTCGGAAACTCCGCCTTCGAAGTGGAAGTTCTCCGACCTTCCCGTCCTTTTGTCCTCGAAGAATATCGCGACGTTCCTGTTCAGATACGCCTGGTTCCTGAACCTCGACTGCAACACGTCATACTCAAAATCCGTTGTCTCGAATGTCCCTTTGTCGGGATAGAACGTTAT
>WRKA01000093.1 GCA_009778265.1 Methanomassiliicoccaceae archaeon
CGCGTACATCCGATACGGTCTTCGACGGTATCGGCGGTGCTCTCACCACCTTGACATTCCATCCCGTCTCCTTTTTCAGATCGTTGAGCAGCGAACCCTGTTTCCCTATCACAAGACCGGGAGAGAGCGCCTCTATGGTCGCCTCGCCCGTTTCGAATTCAAAGAATATGTCCGATATCTCCGCCTCTTCGGGTACCATCTTTCTTATCTTCTCCTCGACCTCGTTGGAATCGGCCAGCATCGACGGGTCCGGTCTTATGGCAACTCTTTTTCTTAACCCCTGGGCTAACATTTTAACAATGTTCGCGTTGGATGAGAATTTCTCAAATTCTTTGGTATAGATCACAACGAGAGGTCCCTCGAACTCTATCGCCGAGACGGTATGATCGGCTGGGATTATTCTCCGGACCTCTTCCCTTATGTTATCGAACAGTCTGTCGGCATTCATAAGAACCACGGATCGAACAGAAAAATGTGTTTAGTTGGGATATTTGAATCCCAGTTCGGCCACGCGGGTCCTTATAGCCTCTTCGGATATCTCCCTTGTGCCCTTTTTGTTGATCACGGATATCAGCATGCCGTCCCCGCTTGCGGAATCTCTCCTTATCGCGGAATTCAGCGCGGATATCGCAAGGTCCACACCCTCGTCCTCGGTCATTCCTTCTTTGTATTTGCCCTCGAGAACGCCTAACGCGAACAGCGATCCGGAACCGACGGAGACGTATTCGTCCTCAATACACCCTCCGGCGCCGTCTATGCTGTATATGTGCCCGCCTTTCGGGTCGAATCCTCCTACGATCAGACCTAAATAGAATCCCTGGCGGATGATGTTCGACACTAACGTCGCCGCGGCGCCGACGGACATCGGTGCGCCTCGTTTCATCGCATATAACGCAACTTCGCTCTGGAGGTATCTGACCATGAGCTGAGCGTCCCCTACGAGACCGGCGATCGTCATCCCTATGTTGTCGGAGATCCGGAAGACCTTCTGCACGTGACTGTGCGCGATGATGTTCCCCATTGTCGCTCTTCTCTCGGACGCGAGTATAACTCCGTCCTTTGTCCTGATACCTACTGTGGTCGTACCTGTCTTTAAAGTTTCAGCATCCATCTTCAAATCCGCTCCAAAATGAATATCGGAAAAGGAGAACACTCCTATGTTCCCTGCATCTCCCTATACTCATAGTGTTTAAAAAGATTTTCTTGAACGGACTCAGAAAAAGGAACATATGATGAGAATAAATACATCAAATATAATTACGGGAGACCATGAAAGATGCTGAAAGTACGATCGGCAAACTGATAGATTCGCAGAGAACGGCCTTCGTCGGTTCCGTGGACGGGGACGGTTTTCCTAATATGAAAGCGATGCTCGCCCCCAGGGTGCGCGAAGGTCTTAAGATATTCTATTTCACCACTAACACGTCGTCAATGCGCGTTAAACAATATCTGCACGATGATAAAGCATGCGTCTACTTTTACAACGGGAGGTTCTTCCGCGGCGTGATGCTTAAAGGGACGATGGAAGTTCTTACCGATGCGGCGTCGAAAGAGATGATATGGAGGCCGGGGGACCACATGTATTACAAAGAAGGCGTAACGGACCCCGATTACTGCGTTCTGAGATTCACCGCGTCATCGGGAAGATATTACAGCAACTTCTCGTCGGAAGATTTTGATGTATGATCCCGCACGTAAGCATCCTTTTATCCTGCCGCCGTCTCATATCGAAAGATTCGACGATATGATGAATATCACTAAAGCGACGGGCATCATGATGCTGAATGAATACATCGTCGTAACGATGCCGCCTTTGCATCTCAGCTGTGTTGTTAGCACGGATATAAGCAGCGCCAGTTCTATTACGTAAGCGATCAGGATCGGTTCCGTGAAGGACGTCCCGCTGCCGCCGGCGATGTTCGTCAGCGGCGCGAGCATCGAAACGCTGATCCCGAGTATCAGCGGCGCGAATACCGACGAGGTGCCGGTCATCATGTCCAGCATGCTTCTCAGTTTGTTCTGTATCCCGTTCAGTACGGCGGTCTGGTCCTGCAGCTGATGAGCTATGCTTACCGCAAGCCTTCCGGCATCCCTGAGGTCCTTCTGCGACGACAGGAACACATCGCAGTACAGGGATGCCAATTTTTTGGAATGACCGTTCATTACCGTACGGATCGCATGAACGGTGTCCCCTCTGGAGACCGTGAGACACATCTCCAGCGATGACGCGAGGTCCGCGCATTCTTTCTTTTCTCTGAACGCGGATATCAGGGCGGTCTCGAAGTTCTCGCCTGACAGTAATCTGTTGCCGAGATCGAAAAGCGCATCGCCCATCGACGCTTCGATCCTGATCTTTTTCTTCTCCCTTGCCATCGCCGGATGAAGGATGATAAGCATCAGCGATCCGCAGGAGATGCCCGCGGCCGCCATGGATATTCCGATATCGCCGGTAACGACGAACATGAAAGCGAACGCGGGAACGCATACCGCCGCGGCGAGGAGGGTCCTCAGATCCGAACTCTCCTCGGACCTCACATAGAACGGGTTCTTGCCGGCTATCATCATTATCACCCCTCCGACCGCGGCAGGGATCACGAGCAATGTGATCACAGCGATCACCATAGGATCTAACGACGCCGAAGAGAACTGTCCGCCGATACTGAGCATCGGAAGTATCGACACCAGGATCATCGGTATCATCACACCGAGACCAAAAATTACCATACACGGAGCGTTGAGTTTCGAGCTGTACGTTTCCCCCAGCTCCTTCAATCCTTCCAGTATCGTATCGTCGGCGTCCTTCGTCATCCTCTTCCTTTCGTTCACATCTTTGGCATCGGAAGCGGAGATCAGTAAGTACATGCTTCTTTTGAACGGCGCCAGCGTGTCGGGAAGTTCCGCCAGCATTGACGACAGAGAATCGCGTATATCGGACGATATCCTCATATCCACATTCCAGACGATCCTTTCGAATAATTTTGAAATGTTCGCGGGACCGTTCTTCGCGATCTCCCTGACGGCAGAGTCCAGGGACCGGCCGCCGTTTATCATCAGTCTCATCATTCCCACCGCGGTCGGCGCCTCGTTCATTACCGTTTCGCTTCTCACCTTTGTCTTTTTATCTCTGTTCGCGACCGCCGCCAGTAACGGTAACGCGAATAAAAGCGGCGCGAATCTTACCGCAAAAGCGAGATCGCGGATCATCGTTATAAGAAGGAAACATGCCGCCGACGCTATCGAGACGATCACGGGAATATCTTTCTTCGTTATCCTGATGCCGATCATCCTGTCAATATAATCCATTGTATCTACCGAACCATTTTTTGAAATTCTCTACGGTCTCATAACGATCGAACGTACCGTCCGCAAGCGCTCTGGAGAGGTGTTCGTTCGCGTAGCATATCCATTCCGGACCGTGATACGGATCGGAATGTTCCTTTCCCATATCGCTGAGGAATTTACGCATCTCCCCTCTGACGGAGATCTCGTCCATCACCTCTTCTTTCGTGGACGAGGTCGTTGAAAGGATACGGCGGAACATCGGAGTTCTGAATATCTTGTCGTCATCAAGGTCTCCGTTAACGGGTATACGGACGAATTCTCCGTTCTTATCCGACGTTAATGATATCTCGTTCAGACGTCTGTATTGACGTATGCTGCCCTTTTGTTTCTTTGTTCCCATCGTTATCAGTATATCCGTGGCGGAGAACGCATCCGGCGATATCCCCATGTCGTGAACGACGCGATCGTATACGGAACGCGCAGAATCCCCGTGTATCGTTCCCATTATCGAACTTCCGGCGCGCCCGGTGCGCATGCTCTGGTATAACGTCTTGGCTTCCTCTCCTCTCACCTCCCCCAATATTATCGCCGATTCTCCCAGTCTGAGAGATACGCGCAGCGCCTCGTCCGCCCTTTGTTTGGTGTCCCCGTTCATTCTCTCGCCGATAAGCATGGATTGTACTTTGTATCCGATCTTTCTCATCTTTTCCGTGGGAAGTTCGGATGTGTCCTCTATCGTCAGTATCCTCTGCGACATAGGGAACTCAAAGAGCAGCGAAGAGAGCAGCGAGCTCTTTCCGGCACCTCTTGAACCGCATATCAGGAATGTGCATCTTGAATCAACAAGATACGATAAAAGACCGGCGGCCATTGGGTCCATGGTCCCGTTGGCGATGAGTTTTGTTAACGTCCACGGACTGACGGAATGTTTTCTTATCGCTATCGCGTCGCCGTTGGGGCTCATCGGATAACCGACCACCGTCGCCCTCGCCTCGTATCCCCTCATATCCGTCTCCAGGACGGGTGACGATTCGCAGAACGGCAGCCCGCTCTCTCTTTTC
>WRKA01000094.1 GCA_009778265.1 Methanomassiliicoccaceae archaeon
GAGGGAAAGAGGACGGACGTTCTCGTCCACAGGAAAGGAGCGACGCGCGCCTTCCCGAAAGGACACGCCGATGTTCCGTCCGTTTACAGGAACGTCGGCCAGCCGGTGATCGTTCCGGGAGATATGTCCGCCGGGACGTATGTGCTCGCCGGTATGGAAGGTGCGATGGAGAGCAGTTTCGGATCCACCTGCCACGGCGCCGGAAGGAAGATGTCCCGTAAGGCCGCGTTCGGTAAACTGAATGTGGAGGACCTCCGCAATTCGATGAAAGCAAGGAACATATATCTCAAAAGCGGGACCGACCAGGGAGTTCTCGACGAGGCGCCCGAAGCGTACAAGGATGTGGATCAGGTGGTGGCGGTGGTATGCGGCGCAGGACTTGCCGGGAAGGTGGCGAGACTGAGGCCGCTTGGTGTGGTCAAAGGTTAAGGATCGATACCGCCGCTTTCCTTACTTTCTCTGTATGCTCTTTCGGCGACGAGACCATCACCGCCCAGTCGAACGTGTCCCTGCTCTGCAGAGCTTTCGACAGAGGGGATATGCGTGTTATCGGTCTCACCCGCCCGTCGTACAATATCGAGACGTCGGTCTTGCCTATCTTGACGCTGGAGAGCAGCGTTGACTTCGACGGTATGTCGACGATCACATCCTCATAACCGACACCCGTCTCGTCCGCTATCTCGCTCTCGAGCCTCTTTTTATCCTCATATCCGGAATATCTGACTATTTTGTTTATCTGATCTTCGTCCAGGTCCGCGGAATAGGCGGAGAACGCTTTTTTGTACAGTTTACGATAGATCAGCGACCTCATTATCTCCGATTGCTTTCCCCGCTGTTCGAGAAGCGTATTCCTCAGGTCCGCGTCATCCATCACATGCAGCGTCCCCAGGTCCACGGACGACAGTTCGACCGATTTGGAAAGCATCATCTCCGCGATCCTGACCGTTTTATTGAAGTACACCGAAGAATACATCAGCGCCCGGGACACCATCAGTCCCTCGGCCGCCACTATCCCTCCTCTTTTCAGCACTATCGTGTTATTGTGCACTTTCATCTGCGTCATAAGTCTCTCGATGTCTATGGAACCGTGTGCGACACCCGTATAATGAGCGTCCCTGAGCAGATAATCCATCTGGTCCGCGTCCACCGGTCCGTGGATGATCTGGTGCAGATGGTCCTTCGACGAGAAGAAGGATTGTTTCCTGCCCGACGACATGAACGCGTCCAGCCCTTCCGTTCTCGATCTCGGTCTGGCGATCAGATCGCATATGAGATCCGACGAGAGACCGTTCTTCTCCAGAAGTTCGGATACCGTCCCCTCCTTCCCGAGGATGTCGCCGTCGCGTTCCCTGTGGGTCGGTATCGTTCCTTTGATGAGGGCGCGCGCCAATTCCATGTGATCCGTTCCGGTTCGGTTCTCATAAAGTTCCGAAAGGTTGTGCGAGAACGGTAAATGACATACGTCGTGCAGCAGAGCGGCCGCTCTGATATGGTCCGAGTCCTCTCTGTTCAGGTCCAGCGCGTCCGCCATGCGGCCCGCCAGATGGTACACGCCGAGACTGTGCTCCAGCCTCGTATGATTGGCGCCGGGGAACACCGCATTGGCCATTCCCAATTGTTTTACGTTATGCAGACGCTGCATCTCGTGTCTTGACAGGATGTCTAAGAACACCCCTCCGATCCGTATGCTGCCGTGCAGCGGGTCGTGTATCACCTTCTCCGTCAAGGGCCGACCTTCTTCTTTTTGGAGATCATGTTCTCTATCTTCACTCCGTTGGCGGTCATGAGTACGTAACTCTCTCCTATTATCACCATGTCGCCGCCGCAGTCCTTGGCGATCCTTTTCAATTCTGCGGTTATCGTCTCCATCGCATCTCTTCTGTTCTCCTCCGGAAGCGCACAGCGTATGAACAGTATGTTACCTTTGTACGCCAGGTCCGCCGATAATGAAAGATCGTCGAATGTCCTTATCTCGATTATCTTTACCCTCGCGTCCGTTTCGTTCGGGATGTCGAGCGGCATCTCCGACAGATCGATGAAACTCTTCGGGACCACTTCGGTACCGGCCTTCTTCCTTTTGATCAACGCCATCCCCCGCTCACCTCTCGTCCGATCTCCAGAGCTTGTCGCCGACGTTGTGCACCGTCCTTATCACTTTGCCTTTTCCGCCTTTCTTAAGCTCTTCGCCGCTTACGGACGATATGCCGACCGCCAAAGGCACGAGGTTCTTGATGTCGCGTATCCAGACCATATCCCCCTCCCGTATGTCCGTATCGGCGTCGACGATACCGGGGGCCATCACATCGGCGCCGTTCGTCACATACGGAACGGCGCCCATGTCCACCGTCACGAACTTTTTCTGCGGCCTGTATCTCAGAAGACCGCGGACGGTAAGGAACGACCTTCCCTCAAGGACCAGCGCGAGGATCTCGCCGTTCACATATATCACGTTGAACTCGCTGCTCTCCGCGATGTCAACTATGTCGTCGACGGTGAACACCTCCGTACCGAGCGCGTTCCCGATCTCTTCCGAATAAGCTTTCACGTCCTTCGATCTCAGACGTTTCCTCTTCCGGATCATTATGTCCGCCATGTATCGGCGATCGGCATATCATCTATTCAAACTTTACATTTGAATCTTCCTTTATAATAAAATAAAAAGAACGCCATACCGCGGCCGTGATCGGATGAGAAGGGACGACAGAGAGATCGTCGGGACCGACGGCATCCTTGCCGTTCTGGACGGATGCGACGTTGTGCGCATCGGCCTGTGCGCGGACGGAAGACCGTACATAGTGCCGATGAACTTTGCTTTCGAGACCGTTGACGGTTCGATATTCCTGTATTTCCATTGCGCCGCCGAGGGCAGGAAGATCGACATTATACGAAAGAACGGGGACGCGTGCTTCGAGGCCGACCGTTCATACGCGCTTATCAGGAACGGGACGGCGTGCCGCTGGTCCAACACATACGAAAGTGTGATGGGAGAAGGTACGATAGAGATCGTTGTTGACAGAGAACGAAAGGTACGTGCGCTGGACCTTCTGATGAGAAGATACGGATACGGGGGAACGCCGCATTACGATGAAAGGAATGTTGAGAATGTGACCGTTCTCAGAATGACCGTCGTCTCGATCGCCGGCAAAAGCAAAACGTAAATATGTTACGCATGGTAAACGTACATAATGAGATTCTTGTCCCTGATACCTAAGGGAGTGGTGATCGCGATGCAGGCCGCGCTGGTCGCATTGGTATTATTGGCGACCGTACCGATCGCGACGGGCGGTCTCGATATAAGCGATACGGACGTGAGTACGGAGATCGACGGTCACGTAATGAAAGTGGATCTCTCCGCCCATGTCAGAACGAACCTGTACTTCGACATAACGGACCTTCATCTCGACCTTACGTTCTCGTCCGGCGATAACTCGTTCGCCGTCCCCGGTGCCGAACATATTATACCGAAGAACTTCGACGGACGTATGGAACTGGAGACGGAGGTGTCCCTGATGACCGGTATGATGATGTTACTGTGCGGGGTGTCCGATGATCCGAACGATAGTTACGACGTTGTGATGACCGCCGGCGTCGGCGCTTCGACGCTCGGCGGCATGATCTCCGTTCATGTGGATATCGATATCGTTGTCGCCGGCGATATCGGCGGCACCATAACGGTCGGAGATGACAAAAGTACGATGAAGGCGGAGTTCACCGTTCACGGATCGGACATCCTGGACGAGATATCCGCGGCCGATTGGCTCTCGGTATCCGTCGGAGACCTCGGATGCACCGTCTCGTTCATAAAGAACGGCGAGGATTATGATATTACCGTTGATATGACCTCTTCGTCCGGCCCGCTGGCCGATGCCGTCGATAACGCCCGGAACTCCGACGGCGGCGTTACGATAACGTACGGCGGCGACACCGCGGTACTGACGAAGGAGCAGACGGACCTGATCGTCGGGATCCTTAAGATGCTCTGCGAGAGGTGGTCGTCATGAAGATACTTGACGACGCCGCGAAGGCGGCGAGGCTCGATGAGATAAGGACCGATTTCAAGCCGAAGAACGGAACGCTGCTGGGGGCGATGATGTCCGCTTTGATCACCGCGGGGATATTCGTTGCCATTCCTTATCTGATCGTCATGATGGCCGTCGGCAACGTCGAGGATACGGGAGGATGGACGGATGCCGCGTGGTCGTGGATATACGATATGATGAAGTACTCAATCATTCTGATATTATTGGCGATACCCGTCGGTTTCTACCGCGCCGGAAGTTACGCCAAAGTTCCGTTCAGGATCGTCTTCGCGTTATATCTGGGCGCGTGGCTGTGGGCGGCGTCGCACGGCGGCGTCTTCTCCATGACGTT
>WRKA01000095.1 GCA_009778265.1 Methanomassiliicoccaceae archaeon
GAGATGTAAGAGCAGAGATAAGGGCGCATGACGACGACCTGCACAGCGTCTCGAAGGAATCGGCGGGCGTGGCGGGAAAGATCGCGGGTTATGAAGCTCAATTGACCATACTCAGAGAAAAGAGAAAGAAGGCGGCGGAGGACCTTGCGGCGGAGAAGGGAAAACTGACCGAAGCGCAGAAAGAACTGGACGCCGCATCCCGGGAACTGAAAAAGGTCACGGATGAGCTGGAATCCCTGAGAGCGCAGAGATCCGAACTCAGAGAGAAGATGGTGCAGATAGCGCCGGCCGATCTCCAGGAAATGATCCAGAGGACCCAGGATAACGTTCTGGACCTGCAGACGGAACTGAACGCCCTGTCGGCGGAGTACGCGGCGCTGGAAGCGGAGAAGGACGGTATCGAGAACAGGAAGAAGAGCATTCTGAAGGACATCAAGAACGCGGAAGAGAAGATAGAGGCGAAACTCGCTGAAAAAGGGGCGGCGGAGGTAACGATCGAACGTCTGACGGTGGAACTGGAAGGTCATAAGAAGATCGAGGCGGACTTTGAAAGTAAGTTATCCGATCTGAGGGACGCCAGGGACAATGTGATGAAAGGCAAGATCACGGCCGAATCCGAAAGGGACAACATCACCGAAAAGATAACGCTCAAGGAAGGCATCCTCGCCGGATTCGACGCCAAGATCCAGATAATCGACGAGACGGTGAGACAGCTTAAGGAAGAGGTTTCCCAGCTTACAACGGAAGTTATCTTACCGGTACCGTCGGAAGAGGAGCTCAACAGGACGATAAGATCGTGCGAAACGGTGATGGCGAAGATAGGTAATGTGAACCTGAGGGCGATAGACGATTACGATCAGAAGAAGGAAAGGCACACCCTGCTTTCCGAGGACGTCGGAAAGATGAACTCCCGTATCAAAGAACTCACGGACCTGATGGCATCCATCAACAAGGAGAAGAAAGGACTGTTCATGGGTGTTTACGAAGGCGTCAACGCGAATTTCAAGGAAGTGTATGCGGAACTCTCCGGCGGAGGGGAGGCGTTCATGAGCCTTGAGAACGAGGACGACCCGTTCGACGGAGGATTGATGATAAACGCAAAACCGAAGAACGGCAAACTGCTGAGACTGGACGCACTGAGCGGAGGAGAGAAATCGCTCACGGCGATGGCGTTCATATTCGCCATTCAGGAACTTCAGCCCGCTCCGCTTTATGCGTTGGACGAAGTTGACCAAAATCTGGATTCGGTGAATTCGGAGATGGTCGCGCAAAGGATAAAGAAGGGATCGGCGAAGGCGCAGTTCATTCAGGTGTCGTTAAGAAGGGTGGCGCTGGCGGTAGCGGATCACCTAATAGGCGTGACAAGATTACCGTCGGGAAAGAGCAAGATAATAATACAGCCGGACCTTGCCGAAGTATCTAAATACGAGAACGAGGCCGAAGATAAGAGAAAGGCGTTCGAGGCCGAAGAAGAAAGGAACAGGAACGAAGAAAAGGCCGAGAACTGAGAGAATAAAGATAAAAAATGGGAAAGGATGGGAACTGAAATGGAAACGGATGGGATGGAATGTGTGGAACAGCATCTGCTGTTCCATAAGGCACTGATCGACGACAGCGTCGATTCACAGAAGATAGACAGATATATCGCTCTGCTCAAGGAAGCCGGACCCGGGGAAGTGATGAACGACCCGGTGGACGAATCGATAAGATCGGCGTTCAGTTTGGTCCTGGAGCACGAGATGGACCCGTGGTGTATCAACATCGTCGAATTTGCGAAGATGTACTCCGCCAAGAAAGTAAGAACGGCGGTGGACATGATCGTTGCCGGCAAACTGATACACATGGCGTGGAAGATCCTCAGGATGCAGTCTTCGGTAACGTTGGAGAAAGGAGAGCATCTGGACCCGTTCTTCGACGAGGGATGGGACATGGGATTCGATGTAGACGCGATGTACGAACCCGACAAACTGTATATTCCGGACGTGGAGTTCAGGGAGGCCGTCAGAAGAGAGGCGGCGAGACCGGTCACAATGATGGAGATCCTCGGGGCGCTGGAGGAGGGACTTGATGCCGCCGAGCTGTATGCGGCGAGGGCGCAGGCCCGCGAGGAACTGAAGGCGGAAGAAGCGAAAAGGAAGTTCGTCAACAAGGCGCACAACGAATTCAATGAACAGGATGTGGAAAGAACATGGGCGATCATTGAAAAATTGGGTACGGGACAGATACCGATACGCGATCTTTATGTGAACGATGTGGAAGCCAACATAGGGACGATATTCTCCGCGTTACATCTGGTAAGGGACGGAAAACTGTCGATCTATCAGGAGAACCTGCCTTACGGTGATATCTTCGTAGAGATAAAAACGGACTGGAGGGACGGTATCATCGAAGACTCGGCGGAACAAGAACTCGTGAAGAGGGCGGTGGTCTGAGTTGGACGCAAGGGGTGCCGTCGAGGCGGCGCTCTTCGCCAGTGCCAAAGGTCTGCGTGTCATCGACATAGCAAATCAGACGGGCCTGACGGAAGAGGCCGTGCGCTCAGCGCTGAAACAGCTTTCCGTTGAGTACGAGAGAATGGGTTCTGCGATCAAGATCGCAAAGATAGACGCCGAATTCGCATTCCAGTTAAGGGAAGAGTATTCTCACTACACCGAAAAGTTCTCCGAAGCGGAGATATCCAGAGGGGTACAGAGAACGGCCGCCGTGATAGCGTATCATCAGCCCGTTCTTCAATCCGAACTGTGCAGAACGCTCGGTCCCAGAGTTTATGACGACGTACGTAAACTAATGGAACTGGACCTGATAAACGGAAGACCGAAGGGTCAGACGCTCGAACTCACGACCTCGAAGAGATTCGCGGAACATTACGGTATAGAGGGAACGAGCAAAGAGGATATAAAAAAATGGATAGAGAAGATGGACAAGAAAGGGCAGTGACGTAACCTCAGTTCCCCCTCCTCCGGTCACTCCTTTCACCATCGATCCTTTTTTCTTAGGTCACCCCGGGGATCCGGGGCCGTCATTCTTTTGAATTCATATGAGATCAGGCCATCAGACCTTCGATTCGAGATCAGCCAAAATCCGGAATGAAACCCAGCCAAAATCCGGAATGAAACCCAGCCAAAATCCGGAATGGGACATAAAGGAGGTCATAAGTATTATTTTGTCCCGAATTCGGAGAACGAATTGTTTATATAATCACCGAAACATGGACGGACGGTTATATTATGGTCATGCCGCTCGCTTTATTGGAAAAATCGATAGACAAACGCGTTTCTCTCCTTCTTAAAGACAACAGGGTCCTGGAGGGGAAACTGAAAGGATATGATGATTACATGAACATGGTCCTCGAGGAAACCGAAGAACGCACACAGGACCAGGAAAGGAGACTCGGTACCGTCGTTCTCAGAGGGAACAACGTAGTGAGCATCACCGCAATCTGATATCGTTCGCACAAAACGGTGTTATAATGGCCAGACTGTTCGGTACCAACGGTGTCCGCGGGGTGGTTAACGAGGACCTTACGGTGGATATCGCCATCAGGCTCGGGAAGGCCATAGGGCTTTTCTTCGGGAAAAGCGTCGCTATCGCTTCGGACACAAGGAATTCCGGAAGTATGTTCAAGAGCGCAGTATCATCGGGACTGATGTCCGTCGGCGTTGACGTTGTCGATCTGGGTATGACGCCGACGCCGTCGCTTCAGTATTATGTGGGTACTCACGAGGTCATGGGAGGAGTGATGATAACGGCGTCGCACAACCCTCCGCAGTTCAACGGCATCAAGTGTGTCGGACCGACGGGAAGGGAACTGACCAGGGACGAGGAGGAAGAGATAGAATCGCTCTTCTCCGGGGACGCGGAATGCAACACCTGGGATTCCATCGGTATGCTTACGATCGATAACACCGCAACGGAAGATTATGTGGACGCGGTGATACGTCACGTGGATACGGAAAAGATACGCGAAGCGGGATTCACGGCGGTCCTCGACTGCGCGAACGGCGCCGCATTCAGATCCGCCCCGATGCTGCTGGAAAAGCTGGGTGTGAGATCGGTAACGCTGAACGCGAACCCCCAGGGGGATTTTCCGGGACATCCCAGCGAACCGACCGAGGAGAATCTTAAGGATCTCATCTCCCTTATGAGAACGGTGAAAGCGGACATCGGCATCGCGCACGACGGCGACGCGGACAGAACGGTCTTCATAGCGGACGACGGAAATTTCGTCAGCGGGGACAAGAGCCTCGCGATAATGTCGCGATATGTCCTGGGGGACAGCAAAGGACAGGTCGTGACGCCGGTCAGTTCATCGTCCATGGTGGAAGAGGTGGTCAGAGCGGCGGGCGGTACCGTGATCTATACGGCAGTGGGATCGCCGAAGGTGGCCAAGATGATGATCGATTCAAAGGCAATATTCGGCGGAGAGGAGAACGGCGGTCTGATATTCCCGGAACATCAGCTGTGCCGCGACGGGGCCATGAGCGTCGC
>WRKA01000096.1 GCA_009778265.1 Methanomassiliicoccaceae archaeon
TGCAATAGGGACAGTAGGTCTTTATGACTCTGGGCTTCTTCATGTATATTCACCCCTGTAAGGGAACAGGGTTGCTTAATATCGATGTTATATAAAAAACCACCTTATAATATAGGTATAAAATAACGGACGCCCGTGTCCGTGCGTGACTCACATCATCCGCACCTTACCGTCGGGGGACGATATTATGACCGAGGTCGCCATATTAAGGAACAGTCCGTTGTCGACGACGCCGGGAATTACGTTTATCCGCGACTCAAGGAAGAACGGATTGTCTATCTTTTCAAAGCGGCAGTCATAGATGTGATTTCCTCCGTCCGTTACGAACGTCTCACCATCCTTTACGCGGAGCGTCGCGATGCAGCCCTGCTTCTCCAAAGCCTTTTTCGTCTTCAGATGGCCGAATCTGAGCACTTCTACAGGGAGAGGGGACCTCGTTCCCAACGTATCCACAAGTTTGGAATCGTCCACGATTATTATCTCTTCCCTGGATGCCGACGCGACGATCTTCTCCCGAAGCAACGCGCCTCCGAGTCCCTTTATGAGCTGCATCTTCGGGTCGACCTCGTCCGCGCCGTCTATGGTCACGTCGATATATCCTACATCGTCAAGGTCAACCACCGTTATACCGCATTCCTCCGCTATCTTTTCCGTCTGAACGGATGTGGCGACGCATGTAAGCTTAAATCCTTTTTCCACAAGTTCTCCGACCCGTTTTATCGCATAATACGCGGTGCTCCCGGTACCGAGGCCGACGATCATCCCGTCCTTCACGAAATCGTCCACCGCCTTCTCGGCCGCGATCTGTTTAACGTTCATGATAATACCTCATTTATTCTCCGGATAAGTTCGCCTACGATGTAATTGTTTATCTTTTCACCCAATTCCGCATCCGCTTTACTCGTGTCGCCTACTATCCCGTCCGGGATGCAGGAGGACGCGTCCTTTAGTATTATACCGGACGAGTCGGCGAATTTCCCGGAAGGTCTTTCTTTTTTCACGATAGCGGGGCCGATATCAAGCATCCTCGACGTTTCGATGATACCGCCGTGACCGTCCCCTTCAAAACGGAACTCTTCGCATTCCGCGGCGATAATGTAATCGGAGACGAACATTATCTTCACATCCTTCCGGGAGACCACATCCCTGCAGGCCTCCGTCACCGCCGCCATATGGGAGGTGCCCGCGTGTCCCGTTATTATCAGCATCCTTTTTATTCCGTGGGATGCGAGAGAGATCAGAACGTCACTCATGAAGGAACGCAGCGCGTCGAACGAAACGTTAACGGTCCCGGGCACGTTCTTAAGCGAAGAATGGTTCCCGTAAGGCAGGGTGGGAGCGACGATAACGTTATTCATTCTTTTTTCTATCTCGCCGGCGACGTACTCCGCCTGAAAGGTATCCGTTCCCAGCGGTAAATGTATCCCGTGAGATTCTGTCGCACCTATCGGTAATATCACCAGTGGGCCGTTGGCCGCAGTACTCTCGAACTCAGGTGATGTGATCCTATCCATTCTCATGTTATCGTGAATGCAATCAACAGATTAAATTATGTTTCCGTCATATCAAAGGACATGAGATTGGCGTCCCTGTTCTCGGGAGGGAAGGATTCGGTGCTGTCGATGTACATCGCGGAACAGATGGGCCATAACGTCGAGTATATAGTGAACATCGTTCCGGATTCCGGTGATTCGATGATCTTTCATGTTCCGAACACGAACATGGTGCCGCTTCTCGCCGAAGCGATGGGAAAACGTCTTGTCACTTCGGCCACGGAAGGAAAGGAAGAAGATGATATGAAAGCGTTATACAATGCGCTGAAAGACCTTGATATCGAAGGCGTAGTCACCGGCGCGGTGTGGTCGGATTACCAATGGGACCGCATCAACACGATATGCGGGGACCTCGGTCTTTTCTGTTTCGCTCCGTTATGGAGAAAGGATCAGGACACGGTGATGAACGAGCTCATAGATTCAGAGATATCGGCGGTCATCGTCGGTGTTTACGCAGACGGCCTGGATGAAAAATGGTTAGGGAGGAACGTACGCGATTCTTACGAAGAACTTAAAGCGGTCCGTTCGAAGAACCGTATAAGCGTGATCGGAGAGGGAGGGGAGTACGAGACGCTTACGCTGGACTCCCCGATGCAGTCTTCCAGGCTGGTGATCGCGGGATCCGAAAAGGAATGGAACGGGCACAGCGGAACGCTTAACGTAACAAAAGCGAGGCTTGAGAAAAAGACCGTATGACCTCAAATGTCCGGATCCCGTTCTTCGGTCTCTTTCGCCCTTCTGTTCATTAATTCGTCAGAAAGTGCAATCATCTTATTCAATACCGGAATGTTCACGCCTCTTTCGTCAAGTTCTTCCATCCTGTCGGTCACCCATGTGATCCACGTCCCGCGGCCACGGACCGACTGTTCGACGGCCTCATCCAGGACCGCACCCCAATTCAATTCATACTCGGTGGCCATTCTAAAACAATCGATAAGATCACCATCTCTTTCGGTCATGCATTTGAATAAGAAGATATCATTCAGAGAACATATGAACAACCGCGCTTTATTAATTGTCGATTCAAGAGACGCACGTTCTTTCATTCTTTCGGAAAGAGCAAATTTTCCGCAGACCACTTTGCAGAAAAGGTCTATACGATATATTCCTCTGATAAGAATATCGGAAATCGCCATGCGCCCGTAAATGACATCGTCCGGATGCCGTTTTTCAAATCCCAGCGAAAGGAATGCGGCTACGAGAACATCAAATTCTTCTTCGGTGCTTACAATTTGTAGATATCTTTGGTCTCGTCCCTCAGATCATATTTCATTAAGGCTCCGCCGCCTATCAGAAAAACGTCGGTATTTCTTTTCAAGAGGCCGTTCAATTCTTCGAAGAAAGAGGTGATCTGTGAAAAATCATTGATCATAATCTTACCCCGTACATGTCGGCGCGTTCTCTCATCTCATTTATCGGCACCCATCCTTCCACACTGGAACCGGTAAGGACGGCATCCATTTCATCTTTCATTTTATGATCCACTCCTTTCAATTCATCTCTGAATTTAACATAAAAGATCAAAGCCATCATCATCAGCCACCAATCTTTGTTGTTAGATATAATGTGCAGCGAATGCAGGAACACATCAGGGACGGAAAGATCGCGTTTCAGATCGCAATAATAATTAGTTCTGAGTCCGATCTCTATGCCAAGTTCCGTGTACCTTGAGAAAGCAGTTTTCGTGTAATCCGCTTCGGAATCACTCGAAAAGACGACAAGTTCTTTCGAGACATAATATATCTTGGATCCCTGTATCGCACGAGGGTCGTTGTTCTTGAGATATGAATGATAGGATGCCGCAAGTTCATAAAGATCGGGCCATGCCCGCTGATTCAGAGAATATTTTCCGTCGTTCTTCCTGACCATGCTCATAGAAGCCATCTTACTTATTTTTCTGGACACGGTTCTTTGATTTATGCCGGTACGTTCCGTCAATTCTTTAACTGAGACGGGACCGACGGTCAGTTCCGCAATAATGTCCATTCCGTCGTTAGAGATTGTTCCGTACGATCTGTGCAATCTGCGCAGCACATTAATGAGTAATGATATGTGCGTCTTGTTCTCAAGAATTATTCTCCCTTCATCTAAACGTAATGTCTTCTTTTTTCGTAAGGAGTTCAGCACCTTGTATATCTGCGCCCTTGATCTGCCGGTGTTCTCTATAAGGCGCGGGACGGTATCGTTCCCTCTGCTTATGTCAGAGAGTATTTTCAGTTCGGTTTCAGAGAACATAGACAAATATAGAGACTTATATATAAGTAAGTATCGTTTTTTGTCTTTTAATAAAAATATAGTTAACTTCAACGAGTAAAGGATGAAATGATAATGATATGTAAACGATCGATTGTTTGACACATAATATGACGAGAATGAGTTCGAAAGGAAGGCGTGAGGCCCGCATTCGAACCTCACCCCTTCCGAGTTTAAAATGAAGGATCACGATCTTGAGATCATGCGGGTCTGTTATACTTCCGGTAGAGCGAGTATGATATGGCGAGATCCTTCAGTTCCGGCCACTGTTCCGCATTCAGCGAATATTTTACGCCCCTTTTATCGATCATGCCGGCGGACATCATCTCTCTGACCTTCTCGTTCACGGTCGTCTGATGAATGTCAAGGGATTGCGACAATTCTTTAACGGACCGGGAAACCGTCAGTTCCGCGAGGATGTCCAATCCGTGATTGGAAAGCGCTTCGCATTCATAGGACGTGTGCAGAACGCTCACCAATAATGTGATATGCGTTTTGTTCTCAAGGATCACTTTTCCTCTTTTTCTGTGCAGCACCTCATCTTTCCTCAGGGAGTTCAGAATTTTGTATACCTGACTTCTGGCGAGGTCCGTTCTTTCGATAAGGGACGGGGCAGTATCGCTGCCTTTCCCGATAAAAGAAAGGATCTTCAGTTCGGATGATGAAAACATAAGCCTAAAAG